>JAPYTY010000026.1:0-2830 GCA_029942065.1 Acidobacteriota bacterium
TTTCTGATCAAGGAGGGTAAGATCAAACAGCTCGTCGTCATTGTGGACCCTGAAGAAGATGCCCGCCTGCGCAGTTCAGAACCCGGCATGGACGGGGTTCCCCGGTAGGAGGTGTATTTTTAAAGTGAAAAGCCAGAATCCGGTTTTTTTGGTCGCCCTTTTGTCCGCGACGTTTCTCCTGTCGTCGGCTCCGATAGAGGGTCAGACCGAGGTCCGGCCCGGCTTCAACATTTTCTCAGAGGAACAGGACCTCGAAATCGGAAGCGAGTCTGCGGCTGAAGTGGAGAAACAACTTCCGCTGCTCGATGACCCGGTCGTCGGGCGCTACATTGAAGAGAGCGGAGAGAGGCTGGCGGAAGTCGTTCAAGGGCCCGCCTTCCCCTATCAGCTCAAGGTCGTCAATGTTTCGGACCTCAATGCCTTCGCCCTTCCCGGAGGGTTCATGTACGTGAATAGGGGCCTGATCGGAGCCGCCGGTTCGGAGGCTGAACTGGCCGGGGTGATGGCTCATGAGATCGCCCATGTGGCCCTGCGGCATGGCACCAACCAGGCCTCCAAGGCCTACCTGGAGCAGGCCGGTCTGGGACTTCAGGGAGGCATTTTCGGTGGAGGTTCCACCACCGAGATGGTCAGTGCCATTGGAGGCTTCGGCTTGAACACCACCTTCTTGAAGTTCAGTCGAACGGCCGAGGAACAATCCGATGTGGTGGGAGCGCAGATGTTGGCCAAGGCCGACTACGACCCGATGGCGATGGCCGGTTTTTTTGAGACCCTTCGCGAGGAAGCGGGGAGGGATCCCGGTAAACTGGAGGAGTTTTTCAGCAGTCATCCCGCTCCCGTCAATCGAGCCCGGCGAATCCGGGAAGAGGTCCAGTTGCTGGGCCCGGTTCGACCGGGACGCCCGGTGGGAGACTTTGCCCGGCTCAAATCCCGCCTTCGGGCGCGTCCCAGGGCCCCGTCGATGGCCGACCTGGCCGAAGGGATAGGACCCGATCAGGGACAGCCGGAATCCGAAAGCCGTGGCCGGCCGGGTTCCCTGGATGAAATCGCGGTCCCGTCGGACCGACTCGAGGTGTTTGAATCTCCCAGCCGCTCCTTCAGAATTCGATATCCCTCCAACTGGCAGGCCGTGGACTCCAGCCAGGCTGCGGGGGCGACCCTTCCCCGGCAGAGACGAGCTCGAGCGAGCCGGCAACCAGCTGATCCAGTCTCTGGTTGGCTCCAACGACTATCTTCGTCTCCTTCAAGGCTCCAGCCGGCAGGAGACGGTCGATGGGGGGCGGGCGCTCTCGACCGTGCTCTCGGGCCGCTCCCCGGTAACGGGGGAGCTGGAACGTGTCAGGGTGGTGACTCGCCGACTTCCGGATGGCCGGCTCATCTATCTGCTTTTCATCGCACCCGAGAGACGCTATGAAGAACTGGAGCGGATCGCCGACCGGATTATTTCCAGTCTCAGCATCAACGATCCGGCCCTGCCTGGCAGGTGAGCAGGGTCTTGGCCTCGAAGAGACCATGAACCAGAAGGAGAAAACGAATGGACAGCTTGATTCCTGAGCCGTTGCGGCCCTTCCTTCCGCTGATCATCAACATCCTCTACGCCTTCATAATTTTCATTGTCGGCTGGAGCGCTTCCAAGTGGATGCATGTTCTGCTTCTGAAGGTCTTGAGGAAGTCGGAGTTGGATGAGGCTCTGGCCCGATTTCTGGCGTCCATCGGCCAATACCTGGTGCTGGCCGCGACCGTTATCGTGACCCTGGAAACGGTCGGGATCGAGACCACCGGCCTGGTCGCCCTGCTGGCCACGGCGGGACTGGCGATCGGCCTGGCCTTGCAGGGCACCCTGGCCAATTTCGCCTCCGGGGTGATGATCTTGTTTTTCCGACCCTTCACTTTGGAGGATCGGATCACCGCCGGCGGCAAGAGCGGCAGGGTGGTTGATATCGGTCTTTTCGCCACCACCCTCCTGACCGGGGACAATGAAAAAATCATCGTTCCCAACAGCTCGATCACCGACGGCAGCATCGTCAATCACACCACCCAGGGGACGCTGCGTGGAAACATCGAGCTGGGGATCGCTTACGGCAGTGATCTGGCCCAGGCGATGGAACTCATGGTCGAAGCCTGTAAACAGGTGGATCAGGTCTTGGAGGACCCGGCGCCCAGTGTGTTCTTTTCCGGATTCGGTGCCTCGTCGCTCGACTTCATCGTGCGTCCCTGGGCTCGAACCTCTGAATTTGGAGGCATGATGCACAACGTTCGCCTGGAACTTTATGACAAATTAAACGCTGCCGGGATCGAGATTCCTTTTGATCAGATCGTGGTGCACCAGGCTCCGCCGGATGTTTAGCCCGAATCATGCATAAATTTTCTACTGCAGGGCCGCACTCATCCGCGCTGACTGTGTTGTGCGTCTTTGGGCTCCTCGGCGTACTGCAAGAGTACGCCTGCGGGGCCCTGCGTCGCACGCCTTGTCATCGCGGCGCCTGCGGCCCTTCGTCACGAAAACCTATGCATAATCCGGGCTAGAATCGAATGAGTTGGTGTCCGGGGAAAATGGTAGCTAACGGAAGAAGTCAGCCGGCGTCGATTCTGAAAAACCAGGTCTGAGCGACTTCTTCCGCCGATCTTTCCGCTTGCGACGGATACCGCTGCTCCCAGGCCTGGTAAAGCTCTCGGACCAGCATCGGATCTTCCACCTGGGTGGCCCGTGCCTTGTAAAGCTTGGTCCCCACTCTGAGCCGCAGGGTGGGATACTGGAGCAGAAACTGGGCCCAGCGGCTGTCGCCGCCTCGTCCGGAAGGCACATAAAGAACCCCGTCATGAAGAAGGG
>JAPYTY010000026.1:2840-14014 GCA_029942065.1 Acidobacteriota bacterium
GACGAGGTGTTGACCGAGTAGGGATCCGAGGGCCGAACCTCCAGGGTTACTACCAGGTACTGCTCGGTGAAGTTCCAGTCCGTCACCGGCGCCGTCACATCTTCCCCTTTGAGACGGCCCCCTGGAATGATGGCCAGGGGTTCGGTTCGAAACAAAAGGACCCCTCCGATCACCAGTGCCAGGGTCACGATCAGAGCGACCATGGCTCCAACCACCCATTTGAGGATCTTTTTGAACATGGCTAATAATAGCCCGCTTGGGAATTTATTCGCTAGGTGCCCTGACGAAATCCCCGCCCACCTTTATTCAAAAATCAAAGGAGTGGGTGAACTTGACGGCTATGGAACGGTCCAGCTCGGCAGGCATATTGCGGCGTTCGCGAAAGTCGCTGTAAACGATAAACAGGTCATCACCCGGACGGTAGATGTAATTGAGGCGAAAGTTGACGCCGATCACATCGGAAGAACTGTTGTATTGAATGCTGGTACTGGTGAGCCACTTGCGGCTGAAGGAAAAGTTGATGCGGTTGTTAACCTGGTGAAAGCTGACCGGGTCACCCGCTTCCAGGCGAATTCGGTTGAAGGAGTAGCTCAGTTCGGCTGAGAAGCGACTGCTCAACTTGAGGACGGGCGTAACCTGGACAAGGCTCCGACTGCCTCCATAGTAGTCGGTCTCATATCGTAATGACAGCGCACCGCTCAACCGCCGGGCCGGATTGAAAGTGTAAAGAACGGGGAAATACCACCAACCGTAGCGGCCCGGTGGAACCACGAGTCCGCCCGGAAGCCGCAGAGGCTCGATCAGATTCTCCGTTGCATGGTGAGGGTTGATGCGAATCCAGCTGCCGTTTTGAAAAAAGATGGAGTAGTTGAAGTGATGAATGCGTGTCTCGAGTTGGCCGTCTTCGACTCTCTGGAAATCCTCCAGGCGGTAGGAGAACAACATTTGCCGGATGACATCGCTAGCGGGGCGGGGAGAAAAGGAAAAGCGAGGCTCCAGCTTGCGAGTTCCCGGCCGTCCCAGAAAACCGAGATCGGTTTCAAAGTTCTCATCCAGATGCCAGTAGGTCAGGCCCACGTCGAGCAGATCATCGACCCATCGGGCCGAAAGAGCCCCCATCAGTTGATGATCCGCGACTCCGTCGGTAAAGGATCGTCCCAGCATTCCCACTACTTCCAGGTGCTCAAAGAGAATCAGGTTCTGATCCAGGCCGATCACCCGGTTGAAGTCTCCGCCCTCTGCCTGTCGGTTGGTGGCAAACATCCCCAGGAAGGAACGGGAGAAAATGTCTCGTTTCAGGCGGAAAACGGAGAAGTTGTCGCCGGGCTCCCCTGAGAACTCATCGGTCTGGGCTTCCAGGAACCCGAGGGTGAACTTTTCGCCGACCTTGCCGGTGACCTTGACGCCTCCCATCATGGGGATTTCCTCACCCTGTCCGGAGAGCCCGATGCGGCGGCTGTGGTAAAGCTTGATTTGAGGTCGATTCCCCTCACCCAACCAGACACCGAATTCGAAGATTCCGGCTCCCTCCAGAAAAAATTCTCTTTTCTCGGGGAAAAAGACGGGGACCCGGTCAAAGTTGATGACCTGATCGTCCACTTCGGTCTGGGCAAAGTCGGTGTTCAGGGTCAGGTCCAGAGTGAGACCCGGGGTGAGAGGAAGTTTCAGGTCTTCCAGTCCGATGTCACCTAAAAAGGCGGTGTCCCGGTCGGCCGCGCCCCGGGTCACGATGCGGGAGCTGAAGTAAGGCTTGATGCGCAGGGTGAGGCTGCTGCCCAGGTCTCCCAGCCCCTCGAGGTGTCCCGCCTGAGAAACCTTCTCGAACTGAAAATCCCGACTGAAATTGTTCCAGTAGGTGAACTCGTTGTCTCGCCTGATGATTCGTTCAAAATCCAATCCGAAGCTGGTGTCGTCCTTACCGGAGGAGTAGCGAAGCGACTTGAGTGGAATGCGGATTTCCGCATACCAGCCGTCTTCCTCGATGCGGGTTTCCACCTCCCACTTTTCGTCCCAGCTCACATTGATGTCACGCCCCTCGTCGGTGATCAGGGCGTCGTACTGGGTGCCCCGGGGATTGATCCGGAACAAAAAGGCATTGCGGTGATCATGAAAGGTGTCCAGGATGATGGCGAAACTGTCGTCGTTTTCAAAGGCGTTGTCGCGGCGGAGTTCAGTGGCCAGAATCCGGTCCGCCTGGGTGTCCAGACAGCGAACTCCAAAGTAGAAATTGTCGTCATCGTAGAGGGCTCGAACCTCGGTCTTCTGGGACGCCGCCATCCCTTGATCGGGATCCTTCTGGATGAAGTCCGCGATGACTTGAATATTTCTCCAGGCCGCATCGTCCAATCGTCCATCCAGTACCGGAGGTGATTCGGCCCTGGTGAGAGTCAGCGTGCGTTTGCCGTGCTGCTCGGTGTCCGACGTATCCTGGCCGGCCAACGGGGTCAAGGGAAGGGAGGTCAAAAGCCACAAGGCCACCAGCAGGTGTCGATTCATCCTCATACAACAGGCTCCGGAACAGGTACGCATTGGCAAGGCTAGTCGTGATTCTGACAGCTTCGAAGCCCGAGTAGTATAGCAATCAGACGGAACCCATGGACAGGTTTAGAAATCAAAAACATAGGTCATTTTGGCAATCAATGCCCGCTCCAGGACATCTCCCGTGGTGGTGCGTCTCTCGTTGTAGACCAGGAAAAGATCGCTCAAGGGTTGGTAGATGAAATTGAAGCGAAGGTTGCTGGAGATCTCTTGCAGGGCGCTGTTGTACTGGACTAACGCACTCCAGAACATCTGGGTGTTGAAGGCATAGTCCAGCCTGGTCGTGACCAGATCGGTGGAAAAATCACCGGAGGGAAAATCCAGATCTTCGTGTTCCCAGGAAATTCGGGCTGCTAGATGGTAGCTGGGCTGGAAGCGGAAGTTGGTGATGTAGGAGTTCTTGTGGCCATCAAAGAAGTCCCCGATCTCCAGCTCGATGCCGCCGCTGAACATCCGGGTCCTGTCCGTGAAAAAATGGGGGTTGAACTCCCCGAACACATAGTCTCCCTCGGAGATGGCCTGATCGGAGCGGATAAAAAAAGGTTCATCCAGGCGTTCGAATCGAACCCGGTGGGTCAGTCCGATGGACCCCCCATCTTCCAGCTGAATGGAGAGGGTCTGATCAAAGTCCTTGCTCTTGACACGATTCTCCTGATCGGTGGTGTACTCGAATCCGGTGGAAGGCGTGATCTGCCGAATCCATGAGAGTTCTTCCCCGGGCCAGAACTTGAGGTTGAACTCCCCACGGCTTTTTCTGATCCCGGTTCGACGGACGAAGCCCACTTCCGGATTGAAATTGTCCTCGATGGAGAGATAATCCCCCTCGAGCTTGTAGCGGTCGTCCTCCCAGCCCACGAAGGCATCAAAGGCGGTGTCATCCCCCTCGAGTCCCGGAGTATCGGTCTTCAACAACAAGGATGCGATCTCAAGGTGTCTGAAAAACTGAAAATGGCCATCGACTCCGTAGGTTCGGTTGTAGTTCCCTCCATCAGATTGTTTATTGATGAAAATGCCGCCCACGTCGGAGCTTCGGAAGAGATCCCGGCGTACCCGGGCCACCGAAAAATTGGTAGACGGAAGGGCCCCCAGGTCATCGGTCTGAATCGAGAGCAATCCGAGCCGATACTTGTCCATGCGTCCCGTCAGGCGGGCTCCCCCCAGGATGGGAATGACCCGTCCCTGGTCCAGGCCGATGCGGCGGCTGAAAAACGCGATCAGATCGCGGCTTCTACTCCTGAAAGCGCGTCCCTCCCTCCGGACTTGAAACATGGTGGCGTTCTCGAGAAAAAAGTCCCGCTTTTCCGGAAAAAAAAGCGGAAACCGAGTCAGGTTGATCTGCTGCTGATCCGCCTCCACCTGAGAGAAATCGGTATTGAGCGTCACATCCAGGGTCAGTCCGGGCGTGATCCCGTATTTGATATCCAGACCCGCATCGGGAAGAAAGTCGACGTCGTCCTCTTCTCGGCGAACGATGGGTGCGGAAAAGTAGGGCTTGACGTAGAGGTTGCTGCCTTGACGTATTCCGGAGAGACCCTGGAGCGTTCCTGCGTAGGAGACCTTGCTGAGCCGATAAGGCCGGGGAATGGGGGCCCAGTGGATCGATTCGTTCTTGCGGCGAATCCTGCGAGTGAAGTTCAATCCCCAGACCTGTTCCTCGATGTCCCGAAAGCGAAGCGCCCGAAAGGGAATGGCGAACTCGGCCTGCCACCCCTGATCCGTGATCTTGCTCTTGACCTGCCAGATGGCATCCCAGTCATAGGTTCTTCGCTCTCCATCTCCGCCCAGCTGACCTTCACGCTTGGCGCCTCGAGGATTGGTCCCGAAAACGTAGCCGTTCCGGTTGTCGTCGAAGGTGTCGAAAACCACGGCGAAGTGATCGCCATCCCCGGGACCAAAATCCCGGACGACCTGGGTCACGGTGAGTCCCTCCCTCCCGGCCGAGTCATAGCAGTAAACTCCCAGATAAAGGTTCTCGTTGTCGTAGAGCAAACGAACCTCGGTCCTTTCCGTGGTGGGTGCTCCGGTATCAGGCTCGTTCTGAATGAAATTATCGGCCACCTCGGAAAGGTTCCACTCCGGTTCATCCAGGTTGCCGTCAATGGTGATGGGAGTTTCGATGAAAATGGCCGTCAATTTTTGATCACTCTCCTGGGCCCGAGAGATGGGGGTCAGGCAAAAGAGGATAAGGGCCATGGGCCAGGCATGACGAATGGTCCTGATCGGGAAATTCTTCATCGCTGGATATTGTACTGGATGGGGGGAGGGGAGACAGAAGATAGGAGCCAGGAGGGAGGAGAGAGAGCTGACCGGCTGACCCGCTGACCACAGACCAACAGACCAAGGGCGTGCTGAGGTACGTCCCCGATCAGGATGCACGATCTTGTAGCGGCCGCTCTATGAGCGGCTTTTTTTCAGGAAGCAGGAGATGGCTGAACGAAATTCCGAAATCCGAACTCCCAAATCCGAAAACCTGACTCATTCCATTCCGATTTTTTCTTGGTTGTCCGGAAGTGTGGGAGGCGCCTCAGTGCGCCGATTCCGGATGCCGCTCATAGAGCGGCCGCTACAAAATCGTGCCGTTTGCCCAGGATTTCTATTTTTTTCTTGAAACCTGAAACGTGAAGCGTGAAACTTGAAATCTTTTACATGGAGAATCGATGATCACGACGCTCGTTCAATTCCAGATCGAAGGGTCCGATCAGGTGGAGGCCATCAAGAAGGTCTTTGCCGATTCCGTGCCCGGCTATCAACAGGTGCCGGGTTTGATTCGCAAGTACTACCTGATCTCCGAAGACCGAAGCAAGGCGGGAGGTGTTTATCTGTGGAAGACTCGAGAGGATGCGGATGCACTCTACAACGATGAGTGGAAGCAGATGATCCGGGACAAATACGGCTCCGATCCCGTCATCTTATATTTCGAGAGCCCGGTGATTGTCGACAATCAGTATGGTGAGACTCACATCGAGTAGGCCTTATAAAAATGGGTGGCGCGCTCCAGACGAGGTGGTATACTGCATCATCCAACTGGACCACATTCCAATCCAATGACCGACAACCTATCTGATACACCGCGAAAGAGTTCGGGAGCAGGACATCTGACCTTCTACATTCTGGGAGCCGTGATTGCGGCGGTGGTGGTGGCGCTGCTGTTTCCAGAGGTCGCCATGTCCTTTGAGATTGGCGGTGAGATCTTCCTGAGGGTGCTCTTCATGATGGTGGTTCCGCTGGTGATGGCCAGCGTGATGAGTGGAATCATCGGTCTGGGCGACATTCGCAAACTGGGCCGTCCCGGTGGGGCTGCCATTCTCTATTATGTGACGACCACCGTGCTGGCGGTCCTGGTGGGACTGGTTCTGGTGAGCCTCATCCGGCCCGGAGTCGGAACCGTGGATCAGCAGACCCTGGATGCCATCACAGCTGAGCAGGGAGCTGTTTCTGCTGAGCAGGGAGAAGCCGACGTGGGGACGATCATGAGGAATCTCGTTCTCATGATGTTTACCGACAACCTGATCTCTGCAGCCGGGGAAGCCCAGCTGTTGCCGCTCATCGTATTTTCCATCATCTTTGCCGGCATGTTGACCACCATGGGAGCCCGGGTCAAAGCCATCACCGAGATGATTGTCCAGATCAACGATGCCCTGTTGTCCTTCATTCTTCTGCTCATGAAGGTCGCTCCCCTGGGGGTTTTCTGCCTGGTGGCCGCACGTTTTGGTGAGGCTCAAGCCGAAGGTGAGTTTCTACAGGTGCTGAGTCAAACCGGATGGTATTTTTCGACCGTCATACTGGGACTGGCGACCCATGCCTTTTTTACCTTGCCGCTGATTCTGTGGGTCTTCACCCGAAGAAATCCTTTCCAGTTCATGTTCCAGATGTCTCAGGCCCTGTTGACGGCCTTTTCCACCGCCAGTTCGACCGCCACCCTTCCGGTGACCATGGAATGTGCCGTCGCAAAGGGCGGTGTCTCGAAACAGTCCACCGACTTTGTGGTGCCTTTGGGGGCCACCATCAACATGGATGGGACGGCTCTTTACGAGGCGACTGCCGCCATCTTTATCGCCCAGGCCCTGGGTTTCGAGCTGGGCCTGCTGGAGCTTTTGACGGTGGCGGTGACGGCGACTCTGGCCGCTATCGGAGCCGCCGGCATCCCGGAGGCCGGACTGGTCACCATGGTGATCGTGCTCAATGCCGTGGGGCTTCCCGTCGAGTACATCGGCTTGATTCTTTCGGTGGATTGGTTGCTGGACCGCTTTCGTACCGCCGTCAATGTGTTTGGAGATTCGGTTGGATCTGCGGTGGTGGAGAAGAGTTTTCCGGAATCGGCGTAGGGGCGACCTCGTTCCGCTCGGTCGCGTTCCACGGTCCAGGTTCCACGTTCCACGAAAAAAGGGCGGCCCTCCGGAAGCGGCGCACCCACACATTCCGGAAGGCCGTTCACCAAGAGGGGCCCCAACAACAGGCTGCAGGATCGTGCCAAATTGCAACGTGAAACCTGAAGTCCGGAACGTGGAAACTGGAATATCATCGGGAGGTCGCTTATGCGAATACGTAGGTATCGGGTGATACTGGGTCTGACCCTCTTCCTGCTGCCGGCCGTATCCCTGGGACAGCAGGCCAAAGACGATATCGGACAGGCCATCGATGATCGGGCCGACCGCTATCGCGACATGGCCATGCAGATCTGGAACCTGGCTGAACTCGGATACATGGAAGAGAAGAGTTCAGGGATCTTGCAGACCCGGCTCAAGGAGGCTGGTTTCGAGGTCACCGCGGGTGTGGCCGCGATACCGACCGCTTTTGTGGCCAGCTACGGGAGTGGAAACCCGGTCATCGGTATTTTGGCGGAATTCGATGCCCTCCCGGGCCTGTCGCAGGAGGCCACTCCCACACGGCAGGTGGGAACCGAGGGAGCACCCGGGCATGCGTGCGGCCACCACCTTTACGGGACCGCCTCCACTGCCGCCGCCATCGCGGTGAAGGATTGGCTGGTCTCCTCCGGGCAAACCGGGACCATTCGATTGTACGGGACGCCGGCCGAAGAGGGAGGCTCGGGCAAGGTATACATGGTTCGGGCTGGCCTGTTCGAGGACGCCGACGTGGTGCTGCACTGGCATCCCGGCGACGCCAACGATGCAAGTCCCAGTACCACCCTGGCCAACCGGTCGGCCAAGTTTCGTTTCCGGGGAGTTGTAGCCCATGCGGCTGTCTCACCGGAACGGGGGCGTTCGGCTCTGGACGGAGTGGAGGCCATGAACCACATGGTGAACCTTCTTCGGGAGCACGTTCCTCAGGAGACTCGAATTCATTACGTCATCACCCAGGGGGGGCTGGCCCCCAACGTGGTGCCCGAGTTCGCCGAGGTCTACTACTACGTGCGTCATCCAAGTGCTCCCATGCTCAATGAGATCTGGGAGCGGGTGGAACAAACGGCGCGCGGAGCGGCCATGGGAACGGGCACGACCGTGGATCGGGAGATCATCCACGGGAATCATCGGATCCTGACCAACCTCACCCTGGCCCGTCTGGTCCATGCCAATCTGGAACGGTTGGGCGGAGTGCACTACACGGCTGAAGAGGAGGAGTTCGCTCGCAGGATTCAGGAAACCTTCGGCCGGGCGATCCGTCCGCTGGGATCGGAACAGCAGATTCAGCCTTTTCGGGAAAGGCAGGGGATGGGATCCTCCGACGTGGGGGATGTGAGCTGGGTGGTCCCCACCGCCGGTTTGCGCACGGCCACCTGGGTGCCGGGAACGGCATCGCATACCTGGCAGGCGGTTGCCGCCGGAGGAACGGAGATCGGCATCAGGGGAATGATTCTGGCTGCCAAGGTCCTGGCCACGACCTCGCTGGACCTCTTCAGTAACCCGGCTGTGGTCGAGGAGGCGAAGCGTGAATGGAACGAGCACCGGGGACCTGATTTTCAGTATGAGGCCCTGTTAGGCGATAGGGACCCGCCGCTGGATTACCGGAAATAGCGCTGGTCTTCGACCAGCGTGTTCCACGTTCCAGATTCCACGTTCCACGTTTCCGGAGTGTGGGAGGCACCTCAGGTGCCGATTCCGGAAGGTACACCCCCGGTGACCCCGATGCCTCTCCTGACTCCTCCTTTTCCCAGTTGCTTCCTCATCTTTGGAGGTGCATAATTTTGGACATCTAGCAACATCACAAGGGGAGATTCTCATGGTTCATCGAAGAGACGTTTTAAAGGGTCTGGCGGCGGGAGCCGTCGGGGCGGTATCGGGTTGTAGTCTGGAGGGACCGGTGGCGGATGCCAGCCTGGTCGACATCGTCAAGGCCGAAAAGTTTCCCGGCGTCGATGGCAAACCTCTGATCAACAAGCCGCGCGCCTACCAGGTTCTGGAAGAGGAGAACATTGATGGTCTGATCGCTCTTGATCCCGTTAATGTCTATTACCTGACCAACACCTGGTCCATCGGGGCCAGAATGCGTCGGCAGTACCCGGCCCTGGCCACCTTTGCCCGCGATCCCAATCAACCCAGTTTTCTGGTCACCACCACCTCACAGTTATGGGACGTTGCCAACCGCCGATCCGAGGTGCCGGAGCTGATGCCCTACACCGGGCCGGCCAACTGGGAGGATTACATCGGCGCCGATGCCGAGCAGATGAGGATCGAGCCGGAGGCCAGAGAACGCGGCTACGCCTTTAACAGCGATGCCGAGCTGTCGCCTCGGGAACAGGGTTGGGCCGACATCCAGGCCAGATACCAATCCAATGTGGCCCCGTCCGAGCACTGGGCTCTGGCCCGGGCACTCAAGGAGTCCGGTCTTGCCAAGGGGCGGTTGGCCGTCGATGACATGCGCATCCGCGACCTGCTGGAATTGATCGGGGCGGCCGATGACATCACCTTCATTCCAGGCGACAACATTTTTCGCAAGATCCGTTACATCAAGTCGCCGGTTGAAATCGACTTGATGCGGATCGCGGCTCAAAAGAACGCCGCTGCGGCCCTGGCCACCATTCGTTCCATTCAGGAGGGAATGCTGTTTGAAGATATTGAACGCAAATTCATGACCGAGGCGGCTGCTCACGGTAATCAGATTGCCTTCATCCTGGCGGGGATCACACTGGGCTTGTTGCCCCACCAGGAAATCAAGCGAGGGCAGGCCATTTTAGTGGACGCCGTGAGTCACTTCCGTCAATACCACGGGGATTTTGCTCGAACCGTGGTGTTGGGTGATCCGCCCGCGGATGTGGCCGCCCGGAACCGGGCCAATCAGATCGGCCGGGAAGCGGCCTTCGAGATGGTCAAACCGGGAGTGAAATACTCCGAAATCCGTGCCGTTGGATTTGATGCCATGAAAAAAGCGGGCATGCCGGAGGAGGCCATCATCGTCAATCCCCATTCCGTCGGCCTGCAGCATACCGATCAGCCCTATCGCGACAACCTCCCCTATCCCATTGCGCCGGACATCGAGCTTCAGCCGGGCATGACCATCACCATCGATCTCCCTTACATCGAGGTGGGCTGGGGTGCCGGGCACAACGAGGATCTCATCCTGATCACCGAGACTGGCTACGAGATTCTGAACACGGACGAAGAGCCGTTGGTGGTGGTTTGAACCGCTGGTTGTTCACCACAGAGACACAAAGACACAGAGAAGAAAACTCATTGCGCTCCTTCGGAGCGAGGTCGGGAAGGTGAGTGTAGGGGCGCACTGAGTGTGCCCTGAATATGCCATCGACAAAGGTTATCCTGTGGGCGTACTCAGTACGCCCCTACATTTAATCTCAGTTCAGGAAACAAATCCAGGAATGTGGGAGGCGCCTCGGACGCTGGTCTTCGGCCAGCGCGTTCCACGGTCCAGGTTCCACGTTTCACGAAAGGAAGATCAAAGATCCGCGCCGATGCAGTAGAGCGGGTATGAGATAGTCGGGCTAAAAAACGGCCGCTACAAGATCGTGCCAATAGAAAAGGGGCGCACTCCCGTGCGCCCCTTCGGTCTTCTGTTTTCTGTCTCCTGTCTTCTTCTTCCTAATCCACCGCGCTGCCGGCGAGGGCGGCGTCGAAAACGATCTCACCGTTGAGACCGGTCATGAGGTTCTTGATTTCGAGTATTTCATCCACCGGAATGGTGAAATAATCCCGGTCCAACACCGTGAAATCAGCATATTTCCCAGGTTCCAGTGTTCCGACCGTATCCTCGGCCAGCATATACTCGGAGGCCCAGGTGGTGGCCATCTTCAAGGCCGTCACCCGGTCAATCGCCTCTTCCGGAAGCAGGATGTGGGACTCGGTGTAGGCCCTTCTGATGGGTGTTTTGCGAGTCACCAGGATATGGATGGGTCCCCAGAAGTCGGTTCCGGCGGCCTCGAACGTCACCCGGATTCCCTGGTTGATCCAGGTCTTGATCGGCATGGCGAATTTTCTCAATTCCTCCCCGTAGTCGTCGATTAACTTGGGTACCTCGGGCAGCAGGGTGGGCTGGGCATTGAGAATGATTCCGTACTTCTTGATTCCCGCCATCACGTCGGGAACATTGCCGAGGACCTGATTGTGTTCCAGGGTCAGCCTGAGATTCCTGACGTACTCGACCGAGAGATTGGCCTCTTCCATCGCCTCTTCAAGCATCTGGATATAAAGCCGCACCCCGTGGGAGGAGGTCCCGTGAACCTGTGC
>JAPYTY010000027.1 GCA_029942065.1 Acidobacteriota bacterium
GTTTGGGCCAGTCCGGTGACGGGTACGAATAACGCTACAATCAAGCCTAAAACTAGCGTGCTCTTGCGCATGAAAAACCTCCCAAAAAATGAATTGACTTGGATCACTTCTTTAACTGAAAATCCTTAGTATGGATGTGATCGAAAGTGCATTCAGGTCACTCGAATCATCAGTCACAACACTGTATCGGTTTAAAACACACACTTCGAACGATCAATCCTTAATTAAGCAATAGAGCGGCCAACTGCTATCTTGTGGCGCCCTCTTTTATCAAATCGATATGTAGCGGTGGTTGCAGATGCGGATCCAAATTAACTGAATCAACCGAACCCGAAATATTGGATTTCATAATTGGTGCGCAGCCGCGACCCTAAACCCCTAGAAATTGTCCAGAAACAACTTGCCATTCTCGCCTGCACGCCCCTCTTCTGTCAAGGCATTTTTGGTTTGTCGATTTCATAGGTGGGCGACGGTGTTTCCGGAGGCCGCTCACAGAGCGGCCTCTTCAACGGGCCTCTCACGCTACCACAACTTGACAGCTACTTCCTCAGCAGGTGAAATAGTCGCTCGAGTCGACACGATCTTTTCGGAGGCCGCTCCGAGAGCGGCCGCTACAAGATAAGGGCAAACGATGGCTTTAATTCCCTTTCCCGACCTGGAGAACCTGGAGCCGGAGGGCCAGCGCCTGATCGACGCCTTCGTGAAGGAGCATGGACGCCCTTCACCCCTTTACGCCATGATGGCTCACTTCGCCCCGGCCTTGAGGGCAAGCTCCTCCGGCTATAACCTGGTGATGGGCAAGGGCAAATTCAGCCGCCAGTTCAAGGAACTCCTTTTCGTTGCCGCCTCGGACGTACGCAAATGCTTTTACTGAGTGGGCGGGCATTCCCGATTCCTCGTGAAGGAATTCAACATGGAAAAGGAAACCGTCATCGCCCTGCGGAAAGGCAAGGAGGTTCCGGGAGAGGACCCCAGGGAGCTGGCCGTCATTCGATTCGGCCGCAAGGTGGCAGCTGACGCGACGACCATTTCTCCTGAAGACATCCAGTTACTCAGAGACCAGGGACTGGAGGATGCTGAAATCGTTGAAGCCCTCTCGGTGGTGATGCTCTCGGCCCTGACCAATGCCTTTGCCAGTGCCCTCAAAATCGAAGATGATGTTCCCCCTGAAGTGCTCGAGGAGTACTTTTAATGAAGATAAGCCCTAACAGGCCAGGAGTCACACATGCCCAATTGTACTGATCTGCGCCTTTGGATCGAAGAAGCCGAGAAGATGGGTGAGGTGCGTCGAGTTGAAGGCGCCGACTGGGTGCACGAGATGGGTGCCCTCACCGAGCTGGCCAGCCAGATGGATCCCATGCCGTCGCTGCTGTTCGACAAGATCAAGGGTTACCCGGAAGGCTATCGGGTCATCACCAATACCCTGGCCTCGGTGCGCAAGGTGGCTCTCACCTTCGGAATGCCCACCGATCTCTCCAATCTGGACTTCGTCAAGAAATGGCGAGAAATGGCGGGCAGCTTCAAGCCCATTCCCCCGGTGGTAGTGAAGGACGGCCCCGTTCTGGAAAACGTCCTGGAAGGCAAGGACATCAATGTTTTGAAGTTCCCCACCCCCAAGTGGCATGAGCACGACGGGGGCCGCTACATCGGAACCGGCGATATGGTGATCACCCGCGACCCCGACGAGGGCTGGGTCAACACCGGGACCTACCGGGTCATGATCCACGACGAACAATCCGTGGGCGTGCACATCGCCCTGGCCCACCACGGAGCCATGCATATCCGAAAAGCCCTGGAGCGAAACGAATCGGTCAAGGTGGCCATCTCGGTGGGTCATCACCCTTCCTTTTTGACCGTTGCCTCCATGGAGTTCCCCTACGGCTATTGCGAAATGGATTTCGTGGGAGCCCTGCAGGGTGAACCGATTGAAGTGATCAAGGGCCCCTTCAGCGGACTTCCCATTCCGGCCCAGAGCGAGATCGTTCTGGAAGGAGAGATCATTCCCGGATCCAAGAAATTCGAAGGCCCCTTCGGTGAGTGGACCGGCTATTATGCCAGTCCTCCCCAGGCCGATCCCATCATCCACCTGCGCAGCATCCTGCACCGAAACGACCCCATCATCCTGGGGGCACCGCCGGTGCGCCCGCCCGCGGAGCATTCCGTCTATCGAGCCTTCACCCGCTCAGCCCGCATCTGGGATGCGTTGGAGGGAGCCGGGGTTCCCGGCGTGAAGGGAGTGTGGTGCCACCCGGCAGGCGGCTCCAGAATGTTCAACATCGTCTCCATCGAACAGAAGTTCACCGGCCATGCCCGGCAAGCCGGCCTGATCGCCTCTCAATGCCAGGCCGGACTTTACGCCAATCGGTACACCATCGTGGTGGATGATGACATCGACCCCACCGACACCTTCCAGGTGATCTGGGCTCTTTGTACTCGCTCCAATCCGGAGACCTCGATCCAGCTCATCACCCGCAGCATGCGCACCAGCGACGATCCCATTGGTCCTGCTGACGGCTCGGGAGGCTTCAGTTCCCGCGCCGTGATCGAAGCCTGCAAACCCTTCGAGAGGCTCAAGGATTTCCCCAGGATCAGCGGCCCCAGCCCCGAGCTGAGGGCGGAGATGTACAAGAAGTTCAAACACGTGTTCGAATCGTGAATTCGTGCAATTGTGCGCTCGTGCAGTCGGGTCTGGGAGTCAATCTATAGAGGCTGCCCTACCACTGTGTCGGGCGCATGATCTCTACGAAAGCGCGACAGCACGAAGGTGGGCGAAGAGCTTTAGCTCGAGCCTACCTTGTAGTCCCCGCCGGTTCTTTCGACGGGCTGACCGGTGAAATCCAGATCCACGATTCCCATCTGACGCAGGAAGTCGAGGCGATCGTAGTAGTCGTGCACCTCGTAGATCAGATCTCCCTTGAAATGAAGGAACTGGACCCAGGGAACGTCCACATGCCGGTTGGAAGGCGGATTGCCGCGATAGATCTCGGTCTGATCCCCGATCAAGGCTCCCTCGGTGATGACCACATCCCCCTGCTGATAAAACCTTTCGTAGCGGGAGGCAAAGTTGGGAATCGCTTCCAGAACCCGAACATAGAACTCACGCAGGGCATCCCGACCGTTGAAGATGGTGGGAATGGTGAGGTCATTGTAGGCGACGTCCTCGGTATGACAATTCAGATAACCCTCAAGCCGAAACGGGGCTTCCCAGATTCTCTTGTATTCTTCAAACCAATCCTGCATATTTGATGGAGCCATGGTACCTCTCTCCCTTTAGTGACCCATTGAAGTTTCTCGATTTCGGGCCATACTGTATTTCCTGCCTTCTGGAAGGTCAAGGAGGGATTGGAAGAGTCCGGAATATGGGAGGCGCCTCAGTGCGCCGAATCAGTCCGTGTGCCGAGCGCACAACAATTAAATCCTTGACACTTCCGAGTTGCCGCCCTTGAATAATAAGCTAGACCATACGCGATCTATCCTTTTAACCTTGGGAGGTTTACCGATGAAAAGACTTGTCACGTTCGTCCTGGTTCTGGCCGTGGTTCCTACTATGGCCTGGGGACAGCAGATTCACCCGCTGGTTGGCGATATGGGCTACGCCGATCTGATCCTGACCAATGGGAAGATCGTCACCATGGATGACCGCAGCATCACTCCCAACACGCCTGGAAACATCGTGGAATCGATGGCGGTCAAGGGAAAACGGATCATGGCGGTGGGGAGCAACTCCGAAATTAGGGCACTGGCCGGACCCAAGACCCGCTTCGTGGATGTGGGGAACAAGACCGTCATCCCCGGATTGATCCAGACCCACTATCATCTTTTCTCACCGGCAGTGGCTCGATATGGTCCCGAACTGGATCTCACCGACCCCAGCATCAAGCTCACGGTGGTGGCCGAAACCACGGCCGAAGCCACCGCCAAGAAGATCCGGGAAACCATCGTCAATGCCATTCAAGCCCGCCAGTTGCCCAACGGCCAATGGATTACCGTTGACCTCAAAGAGAATGATGACAATCGTCGAGGTACTACCTTCAGCTGGCTGTATATGGGGAGCATCAACCGAAGACAGATCGATAGCGGGACCGAAAATAATCCCGTGCTGGTAAAAACCGGACTCCAGGGAGTCCTCAATACACCGGCCATCGAGGAGATCAAAACTTTCTTTCCCGACTGGGAGGAAAGCACCGATATGGAAAATCGTCCGGGTGCCGGAAAGGACGGCTACGCGGCGGTCCCGGAAATTCAAGGGCTGAGCTTCGAGCTGTGGTGGAAGGATAAACCCCTGGAGGATCTGGCGGAGGCCATGTACCGGCACGGGATGGATATGCAGAAACTGGGCATCACCACCGCCGCCACCCGGATTCTCTTTCCTAGGGTCATCGCCGCCTACAACCTTCTGAATCGAGAGGGAAGGATGCCGCACCGACTGGCCTACTACGTGGAATCTCAAAGGGGCAACTTCTACGGCAAGAAACAGATCCATGAGTTCTACAAGGGCTCGGGAGCACCCTGGACCAACCATGCCAACGGCGGCGAGATGCTGTGGAACAACGGCATGTGCAACGAAGTGTGGGATTCCATCTACAACGAGGTGTGCATGGGCCCGGACATGCCCGACGCCCCGGCCGAAGTGAAGGCCCGGGAGCGCTGCCCCTATCCGGGAAGCAAACCCTGGGAGTCGTTCAAGGAGGCCATCATTCACGGATGGCGACCAGTCCAGGGTCATGCCACTTCCAGTCACGGAGCCCGCCTTTACATCGAGATGCTGGAAGAGGCGATGAAGGAAGGCAATTACTCGGTGGAATACATGCGCAACCTGCGAACCACCATCGAACACAACATCCTGCTTGGCAACGTTCCCGAGATCATGGAAAAAATCAAGCTGTACGGGATCATCATCAACGTCAATATGGGCATGCTTCGGGACATTCCCGAGAACATCAAGGACTATGGAGAGGACCTCAGAAAGTTTGCCATGCCCGTCAAGACCTGGATCAACGACGGAATCCGTGTAACCTTTGAGGCGGCAGGGACCGATTTCTGGACCCCCATCTATTCGCTGGTAACGCGCAAGATTCCTGGCAGGGATGTAGACTTTCTGACCGGCAAGCCGGCCCCGGAGGTGCAGATTCTTCCGGAGGAGGGCATCGACCGAGTCAGCGCCTTGAAGATGGCCACCATCTGGGCCTCCGAGTACATGATGGCCGAGGATACCATCGGAACCCTGGAGCCCGGGAAATACGCCGATTTCGCCGTGCTGGACAACGATTTCTTTACCATTCCGATCGAAGAGATCCGTGAACTGAAAGTGGTCATGACCGGTCTGAGCGGGGAAATCATCTGGGACGCCGACCAGCCGGGCAACTAGGGCCTGCACCACAGAGGCACAAAGACACTAAGTAACTGAAAAGACGACGGCACCGGGTGCCGTCGGCGTTTACGGTGTCTGCTTTTTCTTCTTTGTGTCTTTGTGCCTTTGTGGTGAAATAATTTGTGTCTTGGGGGTTAAAGACCGAAGGCATGGACCGCATAGGGCGGCGAGTTGGTTCCTCCACAGATGGTGTAAAGGGTGCCGTTGGAGATGACGATGCCTCCCCGTCGAGGCGCCGGCAGTTGGTAGGTCCAGAGGGGCTCGCCGGTCTCTCCATCCAGAGCCTGCAGCGTACCGTCTCGGAAACCCTGGTAAAAAAGACCATTGGCATAGGCCGCCGCTCCCTGGATGCTGGAGGCATTGGGGGTCCACCACAGAACGTCCCCGGTCCAGGCATGAAGCGCCACGGTGGCGGACTGAGCAATCAGGCGGTGGCCGGCGGCGGCATTGGATACCATATAGATCTTGTCGTCGCCGTAGGCAGTGCTGTTGAGCCAGGCACCTCCGTTGGTGACGGCCGCCGTCCACAGATGCTTTCCCGTATCCCGGTCAAAGGTGTGAAAACCGGTCTTGCTGCCGGCACCCACGCAGCGCCGCCGTGCCGCGGCTCGCTCGGGATGGGTGGCTTCGAAAAGCATGGGGTGGCAGCTGTAGTCCAGATCAAACGGATCGTTGGCGCGCAGCTGGTCATACCAGAGCAGTTCCCCTGACTCCATATCGTTGGCGATCATGCTTTCACTGAATAACATCGGTCCCGGCACATGGCCGTGGATGCTTCCGGTGACGTTGTAGACAACGCCGGTTTCCGGATCCAGAGCCGCGGAGGTCCAGATGGCCCCTCCTCCTGCCGCTTCGGGATCAGGCAGGGTATCGAAGCGCCACCTGACGGCCCCGGTATTGGCATCCAGGCAGGCGATGTGGGATCGGCCTGAGGTGGTGGAGAGTCCGATGAAAACCTTCTCCCCGTACACGATGGGCGAAGCCGAGATCAGACTCTGATGCTTACCCGCCAGCGGGTCCATCACGGTTCGCCAGATCTCCTTGCCGCTGGCGGCGTCCAGGCAGTGAAAACGGGCGGTGGCATCCCCCACGTAAATTCTTCCGTTGCCATAGGCCACCGAGCCGCGCATCCCTCCCAGCATGTTGGAACGAAACTCGGATTGGGCGAGCGGAATCCGGTCGGGCTGAATTCCCTCCCAGGCATCAAATTTCCATTTCTGGGTTCCCGACTGGTTATCGAGGGCGTAGACGTGGCCATCGTGGGCCGTGAAGTAAAGACTGTCGCCCACCACAATGGGCGTGCTCTGAGAAAACCCCTCGGCTTCTTCAAAGGTCCATTTCACCTTCAGCTGGGAGACATTGCTGGGGCCGATGATGGTCTCATGTGGGTTGCTTCGCGTGCCTCGAATATTGTTGCCGAACATGGGCCAATCCCCGGCCCGGGCACCGGCCGGAAGTTCGCTAATCTGAGCCGGGAGGGAACCCGACAAAGGCCGAACAGCGGCAAGGGCGGCAGCAGCAGCTGTCGCCAGCGAGATGAAGCGGCGGCGGTCCAGGGGAGAATTGGGGAGGGAAGGCATGTTCTTGAGCTCCTTGATGTTGTCGTCGAAACCGGCGTTTCCGGAGCCGCTCATAGAGCGGCCGCTACATCAGTCCAAGTATGAGGTCCGCTGGGGATATCGATAGTACTTCACTTCCTGATCGGGAGACTGGTCGGGATTGACATAGACGAACCTGCCGCCCGTCATCGTCCTGAGCACCGGAATGTCCTTGATCTCGAGGGGATCGACCGTCAGAATGTCGCGGCCCAGCACCACCAGGTCGGCCCATTTGCCCACTTCGAGTGACCCCTTGATGTCATCTTCAAAGAAAGCCCAGGCCGGGGTGATGGTGACGGTCCGGATAGCCTGCTCCAGCGTCAGGCTTTCCTCGGGCTGGTAGACCTTGCCGGACTTGCGCACCCGGTTGACGGCTTCCCAGACGGTAAAAAGCGGGCCCACCGGCGCCTGGTCGCTGCTCAGGATCACTGGAATCCCGGCATCCCGGTAGGTGGCCACGGGCTTGTCGCCCAGATGAGGCCGATCGGGGTCCTGATGGATCGTCTCCTCGGCGTCATCGGCCGTATGATAGATGCGGGTCACCTGCAAATCGGCAATAATCCCCAGCCTTTTCATGGTATCGATATTGGCCTGGGTCGGGTAGTGGATATGGGTGAAGATATGGCGGGCGTTCTCTCGAGGATAGAGCTTGTAGGCTTCTTCCAGAGCTTCGCTCACATAGTCAAAGGTCTCCGGCGTGGTGATGTGGACGTAGAGCTGCCATCCCGCCTTGTGCCCCTCGATGAGGACCTGTTTTCCCTTTTCCTCGGGTACGATGTAGGGCTTGGCCCCGGGGTACCCCTTGTCCATGCTCAGCTTGAAGGACCCCACCCGGAAAAAATCATTCTTGAGAGGCGGCTCAAAAAGCAGGCCCTGAATCAGGTCGATGCAGTCCTGGGCCGAGAGGGCCCTCACCGGCACTCGAATCATCAGATTAAGGCGAACCCACTTACCGATCTCGCTTTGCGCCACCCGCTGAAAGGCATGTTGAATGGGCTGATTGTTGCTGGCCATGGCGGGGTCGGCCAAACTGGTAATTCCGTAGGGAACGATATCGTTCTCAATAGACCGCAGGATATTGGCCTCCAGTCTATCGGTCGACCAGACTCCCAGCGGCTCCCGCAGCAGGTGGGCCGCCGAGCGTCCCTTCATGACACCCGTGAGCTGTCCGGTCCGGCCATCGATTTCAAACTCGCCCATCAAACCGCTGCGGTGAGGCTGGGGAGTCCGGCGGTTGATGTTGGCCTTCTCCAGGGCCATGCTGTTGGCGACATACACGCCGTCCGCCGCAAACGTGATCACGACCGGGTTGTCGGGAGAGACAGGGTCCAGATCGAACTTGTTCGGCCAGCGCTTTTCTTCAATCATGTCCACGATGGCCGGCCCAAAAGGAATCCACACCAGCTCGCCCGGTGAGGCGGCTTCCGCTTCTCGGCCCACGACCTCGACAATCTTTCCAATCGATCGAGCCGCCGCCAGTTCGGGGATGGCCGGATTGGGTGCCTCACCCACCGGCCAGGCCAGGTGAAGATGGGAATCATGAAGGCCGGGTAAAACGGTCTTCCCTTCCAGGTCCATCACCTCGGTACCGGCGCCGGTCAGGGCCAGGACGTCGCTGTCGGAACCGACAGCTATCAGACGCCCGTCCTTGATGGCCACCGCCTGAGCGATGGAAAAGCTCTCATCCACGGTGACAATTTTCCCGTTGTGGAGAACCATGTCCGGGGCCAACGTCTCGGGAACACTGGAAGCACAACTGCTCAGGCTCAACAGGAAGAGCACCGCCAAAAAGCGAGTCGTCACTCTGTTGATATTCATGGTTCCTCTCTCCAGTAAAAGTTGGATGACCTCTTACGAGTGTAGGTAACTAGCTTGATCGTCCATCCACCCACAAAAGGGCTAACAGCGGCCGAATCATACCACAAGCCCAGAGGCGGAAAAACCAATTTTGCTTGACTTTCCACCCGGAAAATGAGATCAAAACGTCAGGTTTTTGCTCTTCTGATGATGGCGATGTCGATACCCCCTCTTCAAGGCTCTTTTTCTGAACATGGACCTGAGCTTTGAAGCTTAATCTGGAGGATACTATTATGAGGCGCACGGCTTTAATATTCAGTCTGATCATCCTGTACAACTCGGCGACCACATGGGCGCAGGAACTGCCCCTGCTGGTGGCTCGGCAAGGCTACGCCGACCTCGTCTTGACCAGTGGGAAGATTGCCACCATGGACGATCGAAGCAGCCTTCCCAACACCCCTGGAAATATCGTTGAAGCCATGGCCATCAAGGGAAAAAGAATCATGGCCCTGGGGAGCAATGCCCAGATGAGAATTCTGGCGGGACCGGAGACCCGCTTCGTGGACCTGGCCAACAAAACCGTGATCCCCGGCCTGGTGGCGACCCATTTTCATCTTTACGGCAACGCGGCCCGCCAGTACGGCCCGGGCCAGGGACTGGTCGACCCCAGCATCAAGTTGACCGTCACGGCCGAGACCACCGCCGAAGCGACGGCCGGAAAGGTACGGGATACCCTGATCAACGCCATACGCGTGCAGAACATTCCCAAGGGAAAATGGATCACGGTCAGCCTGCTCGAGAACGAGAACAACGCCATCGGCACCACCTTCACCTGGGTCTACAAGGGCAACCTCAACCGCAGGCAATGGGATAATGCCACGCCCGATAACCCGGTGGCGGTAAAAACGGGAGGGACTCACCCGCTCTTCAACGAGGCCGCCATGGATGCCTTCATCGAGATCTTCCCTGATTTCAACGAGAGCGTCGATCTGGAAAACGGACCCAACTCGGCGATGGACGGGTATGTGGGCGTCCCCGGTATGGATGCCCTCAGCTGGGAATTCTGGTGGAAAGACGAACCGCTCGAAAAGTTGTCCGAGACGCTGCGCTTGTTCGGAACGGATCTGCAGAAACTGGGAATCACCACCGTGGCAACGCGGATCGTGGCCCCCCGGATCGTGGCTGCCTACAACCGCCTGAATCGCCAGGCCCAGATGCCCCACCGACTGGCTTACTACATCGAATCGCAGCGGGGCCGCCACTTCGGGCTTCGCTTCACTCGTGAGTTTTACAAGGCCGCGGGCGCCCCCTGGACCGATCACGTCAACGGTGGCGAGATGCTTTGGCTCAACGGCATGTGCAACGAGATCTGGGATTCCATCTACAACGAGGTGTGCCTGGGTGACGACGTCCCGGCCCCCGCCGACATCAAATCTCGCGAGCGCTGTCCGGCCCCGGGAACCAAGCCGTGGGAATCCTACAAGGCCGCTATCCTGAGCGGATGGCGTCCAGCTCAGGCCCACGGCACTTCCAGTCACGGTGCCCGGCTTTACATCGAGATGCTGGAAGAGGCGATGAGAGAGGGCAACCTCTCGGTCGAGTACATCCGAGGTCTGCGCACCACCATGGAGCACAGCTTCCTGCTGGGTAATGTTCCCGACGTGATGGCCGGCATCAAGAAATATGGAATCATCATCAACGTCACCCCCAGCCATCTGGCCCGGGTGCCCGGTGTCCTGGAAGCCTATGGCGAGAAGCTGGAACCTTTCATCATGCCGGTCAAGACCTGGATCGAGAACGGTCACCGGGTGACCTTCGAAGCTACCGGGTCGGATTTCTGGACCCCTATTTACACACTCATGGCCCGGCGCATCCAGAAGCAGGGCACCGACCAGTGGGTGGAGCTGCTTCCGGAACAGGGCATTGACCGGGTCACGGCCCTGAAGATGGCCACCACCTGGGCCTCCGAGTACATGCTGGCCGAGGATACCGTGGGCACACTGGAACCAGGAAAATTCGCTGATTTCGCGGTCCTGGAGAAGGACTTTTTCACCGTACCGATTGAGGAAATTCCGAATATGAACGTCATCATGACCGGGCTCAGCGGCGAGATCGTTCACGACTCGACGGGCCTGGCCGGCAACTAGTGTAGCGGCCGCTTCGGCGAGCGGCCCGATCGACATACTATTTAAGACAGCCGCTCATGTTAGCGGCCTCCACCACTGCAAGTAGAAAGGCTCAATCATGTTGAACCGAGTGTTACTTTTACAAGCCGGGCTGATTCTTGGACTCCTCTTTATCCTGACCCCGGGGACAGCTGCCGGGCAGGACGTCTCCGACCTGTTAGTAAGATTGGAGGCCTATCCGGATGTGATCGTGCTCAACGGAGAGATCGCCGTCATGGACAACCAGTTGACCACGGTTGAAGCCCTGGCCGTTCGGGGCCGCAGGATCCTGGCGCTCGGAACCACCCAGGAGATCGGAGAACTGGCGGGACCCCAAACCGAGGTCATCGATGTGAAGGGCCGGACGGTCCTTCCCGGAATCATCGACAGCCACACTCATCCTCATCTGTGGCTGTACAACCATTTTGGCAGCGATCCGGAATACAACCCCGACCCCCAGCTCAAGATGGTGCCGGTTCTGGGTCTGCATGAGGATGATCTGGATGAGATGACTCGAAGCGGAATCCTGGAAAAAATTGGCGGCGTGATCCGAAGCAGGGCGGCCGAACTGGGTCCCGACAAATGGGTGGTCGTCAACATCCCCATGAAGGATGGGGCCATTCAGGGTCAGGATATCTCCCCCGTCATCCAGCAACGTATGGTCACCACCGCCGATCTGGATAGGATGAGCCCCAGAAACCCTGTTTTTCTCACCGGAAGCCTGATGTCCGGCGTGTACAACAATCAGGCGAGAAGGGTCATCAGTGAAGCCATCGGACGGGACATCGAAACCCTTAAACCCGTCGCCCTGCGGGTCTGGTATTTTCTGATTTACGACATCATTCTCCGAAACCGGACCGAGGATGTGGCCACCATGCTCAAGAAGGAGTTGATGGAAAACGCCACTTTCGGGGTCACCACCGTGCAGACCCATGTCGAACCACTGGAAGTCTTGAAAGCGCTTAACCTTCTGAACAAGAGGGACGAAATGCCCATCCGCTGGGCCTGGATCCATCGGGTCGCCTATTCTCTGGCCAAGGATCCGGCCGAATTTTACACCCTGCTAGGCGACTTCAGCGCCCAGGGAGGCGATTACCTCTGGAACAGCGGAGTAGGGGAAGAAGGGTGGGACGCAAACCCCTGCACCCAGGCTCGTCCCCAGGATCCTGCCACCCTAGAGCAGTTTGAACGTCTGGAGCAGTGCGCGACTCAGAAACCGGGAACCCTCCGTTTCAACGGGCACCTGGCGGCTCTGAAGGCCGGTTTGAGACTGGCCGACGTGCATGCCACTCAGGATGGGACCACCGATATTCTGTTTCAGTTGATGGACCAGGTCATGAAGGAGGAGGACTGGACGCTGGAACAGATCCGAGAGAAGCGACATTTCTTTGACCATCCCCTCCTGATCCGGCCGGATCAAATCCCCAGACTGGCCGAGTACGGCCTTTGGATGAACATGCAGGCAACCGGCATGGTCCGCAGAATCGCTCAGTTCACCAGTGTCTATGGAGACCAGTACCTGAAGTGGTTCACGCCCACCAAGAGCATGCTGGACGCCGGCGCAAGATTCACTCTGGCCACCGATGCCCATCTGGCGGAAGTGCCCCAGGAGTCCCAGATCGGAGCCTGGCCCTGGTACGGATTCTGGCCGCTTTTCGCCTTTTACGTCACCCGGGAATGGGACGGCGAGATCTGGGTGCCGGAGGAGAAACTGGATCGGATCAGTGCCCTACGCGGATGGACCACCTGGGCTGCCGAATCGGTGCTCCGGGAAAAGGATCTGGGATCCTTGGAGAAGGGAAAACTGGCCGACCTGATCGTTCTGGATCGGGACTACTTCACCATCCCCGAAATGGACATCAAGAAGATCAACAACCTGATGACCCTGGTAGGCGGAAAGGTGATCTATAAGAGCGCAGACTTTTAGTCTGCGCGTTTCACAGGTTTCACGTTGAGGGGGAGACGGCCGGTGGGAGGCGTCTCAGGTCGTGTAGCGGCCTTGCTGTCTTCCCGCAGGGCCCCCTTTACGCACGCCAACGGTACCTGCTAGGCCAACAACATTTGAGACGTGAAACGTGGAACTTTAAACGTGAAACGGCGCACGAAGTGCGCTCAGTGCATGTAGAAGAAGCAGCTGATCAACGGATACAGCGCCTTGCTGACCACGTTGATAAGTGCCTGGGAATCCTGCATTCCCTCCAGAAGCCGACCTTCCAGATCCCACATTTCGACTTGCTCCGCCAGGATCGTCAGCGGCAGAGCCTCGACATCCCCGGCGATCTGGCTGACCAGGAAAGCGACGGCTTCTTCGGAAAGAGCTTCAGGACTATCTTCCGGGACCGCGACCTCAACCCGAATCCGACCTGGTCCCATCTCCTGGACCGAGATCTGCCCTTCCACCTTTTCCACCGGATAAGGGCGCTCGACCCGGACCAGGCTCAACTGGGGCACCGGGAAGACGATCTCCGCCTTGAGCCGGCGAATTTTCACCTCTGGCTGGGTTTCAAAGCGCATGTGGAGCGTCACCTCCTGGCCGGCCGTGGCCACCAGATTGCTTATAAGAACCTGGTTTTTAACGGCTTCCGATGGAGGTGACTGCTGGGGAAAAACAGCTGGGACCTGCATCGCCAGGATGATCAAAAGCGCGCCTTCTCGAATCGATCTACTCATGCCTGAACCATTTTAGCCCGAATGATGCATCGTCCGGGCTTTTAGCTTGACCGTTGGTGTTTAATCGATTAATGATTTCGAGGTTACATGATTTGGGAAGCTTCTTAGATGGAGGATTGATGAGGATGAAATTACTGGCAGCTTTACTGGTGGTGGGATTGATCCAAATTTATGGTCTTTCTCAACAACTACCCGAACTGGTGGCCCAGCAGGGCTATGCGGACATGATTCTGACCAACGGAAAAATCGTCAGCATGGACGACCGGAGCATAACCCCCAACACACCTGGGCACATCTATCAAGCCATGGCGATCAAGGGGAAAAAGATCATGGCCCTGGGGACCGTTGCCGGGATGAGAGATTTGGCGGGTCCCGGTACTCGCTTTGTGGATGTGGGTCAGAGGACCGTGA
>JAPYTY010000028.1 GCA_029942065.1 Acidobacteriota bacterium
GAGTCAGGGCGGGACGCCCTGACTCAGTTATCTTCTCTGTGTCTCTGTGGTGAAAATCTTCCCTGTGGCGTGGTGGTGAAGCCCCACTCAGGGAATAGCCAGCACCTGGCCCAGAAAAATCCGGTGAGGATTGTTGATCCGGTTGGCCTGCTGAAGCTGCCTCACGGAAACGCCGAATCGGCCGGCTATCTCCTCCAGGGTATCGCCCCATTGTACTCGGTACTGGTCGGGCCTGGCCGAATTGTCCGAGATCGTTGAGTTGCCCCCCACCCTGAGGAGTTGACCCGGGTAAATCCGATTGGCATTGGAGATGTTGTTGGCTCGCTGCAGTGAGGCCATCGAGGTCCCCAGGCCCTCGGCGATATCGCTCAAGGTGTCCCCGTACCGAACCCGATAAGCGAGCGAACCGTTGTCAGTCACCAGGATATGAGTCGCAGCTGTGGGAGCCGACTCCAGAGCAGTTCTCACGGCCTCTCCCTTACCCTGGGGAAGCCGCAATGTGAGGCCCCTGGGGAGAACCTGGGATCCCTGCCAGATGGGCTGTCGGATCTGAGGATTGTACTCACGAAGAACCTTCTCATTCAGCTCCGGAATATCGGTGATATGGTCCAGGTGGTAGGGTTGATCGAGGACCACGCTGTCCACCTGCAGGGGCTCTGAAATTTCCAGAGGTCCGAAGTAGTGGAGGTAGTTCCGGGCCACTTCCACGGCGGTCAGGAATTCGACATAGAAATTCTTGCTTGCAAATCCAAAGGTCCGGGATGTGTAGCGCTCGATAATTTCGCCGAGATCGTTGCCATAACGCCTTTTGGCACGTGCCATGCCGGCTCGACCATGATTGAAAGCGGTCACGGCCAGAGGCCAGCTCTCCAGGGTCTGGTAATTCTGCTTGAGCAAACGGGCCGCAGACTCGGTTGCTTTCAGTGGATCAAGGCGTTCATCCACGTAGCTGCTGATTGTCATGTACTGGCGTCCGGTACTTCGAATGAACTGCCAGATGCCAGCCGCTCCTCGCTTCGAATAGGCGCTGTAATCAAACGAGGACTCCACGTGAGGCAGAAAAGCCATTTCTACCGGAACGCCGTGTTGTTCGAGGATCTTTTCAATGGCAGCGAGATACTTTCCGGAGCGAATCAGACTCTCGCGGAATTTTCCCTTGATTCCACGCTGGGAGCGGATGTTTCCCCTCAGTTTGCTCAGTTCTGCCGATCCCAGAGTA
This sequence comes from Acidobacteriota bacterium, assembly GCA_029942065.1. Classification (GTDB taxonomy): domain Bacteria; phylum Acidobacteriota; class UBA6911; order RPQK01; family JADFOI01; genus JAPYTY01. Next base: position 1,220 of record JAPYTY010000028.1, read on the forward strand.
TATCCGTGGGACGTCAACACCTGGATGGTCCGACGATGTTCCGGCGTGAGTCGATCAGAATCGGGTCCCCATCTGCGGATGTCATCCAGGATCTTCTGGATCTGCCGCTCTCTTTTTCTGAGTTCCGTCCTCTGGTGCCTGAATTCGCGATTATCACTGCGAACACCCTTGTCGAACGTCACCACTTCGTAAATCAGACGGAGGTCGTTCTGGTCGTGGAGAAGGACCTGTTTTTCTCCATAGCGGGTGAAGATGGTTCTCCAGAACTCGATTTCCTCCTCGAACCCTTTGGAGGGAAACTGCTCAGAGATCTGGTCCAGGGAAAAGGAGGTCGTCGCCAAAAGACTCGTCGGCAAAAAAAGGAATAGAAACAAAGATCTGACCATTGAAATGAATATAGCAAACCCGGCCGACCCCGAGGAAGTGCAATCGTGCCTTCGTGCCTTCGTGTATTCGTGCGTTTGTGCCCTTGTGCCTTCGTTGGTTTTGGAACCGTAAAGATGACCTTTAGAGCAGCTTGCTGCACATAGGGAACCTCGGAGTCAGTGATTCCTGCGATAGCACGACAGCACAAAATCACTACTGCACGAATTCCTCCAGCCTGTCCTGAATCTCGGACGCGATCTGTTCAGGGGATTTCCGTTCCACCTCAACCTGGATGTCGGCCAAGCTGTAGTGTATCTCACGGACCTTGTAAAGGGATTCCCACTGTTTCAGGTCCCTGGCCAACGGCCGATCATCCGAGTCTTCACAGCGTTTTTTTGCCAATTGAAGGGGGAGCTTCAACCATACTGAAACACCGTGTTTGGAGATGAAATCCCGGTTCAACTCGCTGACGAAGACCCCTCCTCCAAGTGCCATAACACAGGGCTCGAGATATTGGCTTTGTACCAGACCGTGCGATTCCAATTCTCGGAAAAAGGGCTCTCCTTTGGTATCAAAGATTTCGGTAATGGGCTGGTTCTGTTCCTTCTCAATTAGCTCATCTAGGTCATGAAAAGGGAGCTTCATCGCACGGGCTAAAATTGGACCGATTGTCGATTTTCCACTGCCCATGAATCCGACGAGATAAATCAGGTTATCCATTTTATGATCCGGTTAGCCGGGATTATGCATAGGTTTTCTTTGTTCCTCAGATAAAGGCGACTTCGCTTCGCTCAGATGAAGACGGCACTGCAGTAGACAATTTATGCATAATCCCGGCTAACCGCGTATGGAGTTCAGTGTTTCGAAAAAAGCCGGGAACGAGATCGACACACAGGAAGGTTCGTCCAGTTCGACCGGTTCTTGTGCAACAAGCCCGGCCACTGCAAAAGCCATGGCGATGCGGTGGTCTCCGAAGGTTTGAACCTTTCCTCCTTGAATCTGCTGGTTCGGTGGAATTTCGAATCCGTCGGGGAATTCCTCCACCCGGACTCCCAGGTTTCTTAAATTGACCACCACTGAGTTGATCCGATCGGATTCCTTCTTCCTGAGTTCTTCACCGCCGCGGATTTTGAGTCCCTTGTCGAGGCGCGTCCCCAGGACTGCCAGGACGGGGATTTCATCAATCATGCTGGTGAGCCATTCGCCACTGATCTCTGGTGGAAAATTCCTGAGAACTTCCGGACTGAATCGAATGGCAAGGTCGCACACGGGTTCCGCATTGAACTCCCTGAGATTGGTTGTCTCGAATTCTGCTCCAGAGTTTTCAAGCAGGGTGAGCAGGCCGGTACGGGAAGGGTTGATTCCCAGACCACGCAAGCACAGGCGCGCCTCGGGAATCAGGAGTGCGGCCACAATGAAAAATACCGCGGCTGAAAAATCTCCTGGAATCTGCATGGTTGCTGCCTCCAACGAGGCGGGTCCCGTCACCTGAAGATGTTGATTGACCCGGGTGAATCGGGCGTTAAAGAAAGGAAGAGCCCGCTCGGTATGGTCACGGGAGGGGATGGGCTCCACCACCGTGGTTTCCCCGTGAGCCATCAGCCCCGCCAGCAGAACACACGACTTGACCTGGGCACTGGCAACGGGCAACGGGTACTCAATCCCTGTGAGCTGTGTGCCGGTCACGCGTAAAGGCGGATAGTCCTCATTTTGGGCTAGGATGGTCGCTCCCATCCGGCTCAAGGGGGTGAGAATTCGGCGCATGGGTCGGCGATTCACGGAGGTGTCTCCCTGGATGGTGGAAGCGAAGGGAGATCCGGCCAGCAAGGCCGAAAGAAGACGGATAGTGGTTCCGCTGTTGCCCGCATCCAGGGGCTTCCCGGGCTGCTGGAACCTTTCCCATCCCAGGCTTCGAATCTCGATCCCATTATCCGAGCGTTGAATGTCCGTCCCCAGTTCTCTAAGGCAGTCAAGGGTGGACTCACAATCCCGACTGCGGGAGAAGCCTGAAATGGATGTGGTCCCGCAGGCCATGGCCCCCAGAACCGCATAGCGGTGAGAGATGGATTTGTCGCCCGGAAGATCAATTTCTCCTCCTATCGAGGTGGTTGGTTCGATTAACATTGGAATGGCTAGGCTTCCGGGTTCGACCTTTCGGGTTTTGAGGGCGTTTGAATGGATAAGCCCAATTGCAAATCAATTTCTCTTAAATGTTTGATCTTGTCTCTGAAGTCCGCCGCCTTCTCGAATTCGAATTTTTGGGCTGCTTCCTTCATCTGTATTTTCATTCGCTCGATCTCCTGGTAGATCTCTTCGGCTGAGGAATACTGCTCGATGTCCTCGGCGATGGTGGGAGTCTCGTGGTAGTCCAGCTGGGCCATTTCCAGGAAATTTCTGTTGATGGGCTTGAGAATGGTGGTCGGAGTGATCCCGTTTTGTTCGTTGTACGCTTTTTGGATTACACGACGACGTTCCGTCTCCTGGAGTGCGGAGGCCATGGATCGGGTGACAACATCAGCATACATGATGACCCTACCGTTGATGTTTCGAGCCGCTCTTCCCGCGGTCTGGATCAAAGAGGTACTGCTTCGCAAAAATCCTTCCTTGTCGGCATCCAGGATGGCCACCAAGGATACTTCGGGCAGATCCAGGCCTTCTCGTAGGAGGTTGACTCCGATCAGCACGTCAAATTTCCCCAGTCGGAGTTGATGGAGGATCTTGACCCGGTCCAGGGTGTTGATCTCGGAGTGCAGGTAGCAAACGGCGACTCCCAACTCCGTGTAGTATTCGCACAATTCCTCCGACATTCTCTTGGTAAGAGTCGTCACCAGGATTCGTTCCTTTTGCTGGGCTCGCTGACGGATTTCTTCCAGCAAGTCGTCAATCTGACCCTTGACCGGCCGTATTTCGATCTCCGGATCCATCAGGCCGGTGGGACGGATGATCTGCTCTATCACCTGGTTGTTGCACCGTTCCAGTTCATAGGGGCCGGGAGTGGCCGAAACACACAGGGTCTGGGGCAGGCGTCCCTCGATCTCAGCAAAGCTGAGCGGCCGATTGTCCAGGGCGGAAGGCAATCGAAATCCGTACTTGACCAGATTGAGCTTTCGGGAACGATCACCCTCGTACATGCCCCGCAGCTGTGGAATCGAAACGTGACTTTCATCGATGAACATCATGGCGTCCTCCGGCAGATAGTCCATCAGAGTGGGAGGAGGATCACCCGGAAGACGAGCCGTGAGGTGTCGGGAATAGTTTTCGATTCCCCTGCAGTATCCGACCGATTTGATCATCTCCAGATCGAACATGGTTCGCTGGTGGACCCGTTGCGCCTCCAGGAGCAAACCCTGCTTTTCCAACTGGGTACGGTGTTCCTCCAGCTCTTCTCGAATGCTCTCGACTGCAGACTCCCACTGGCTCCGAGGTATGACATAGTGGGATTTCGGGTAGATGGGCACACGAGGATGGCGCTTGACGATTTCTCCTGTAAGCGGGTCGAACTGGTGAATCGCGTCAATTTCGTCTCCAAATAATTCGATCCGAATCCCATAGTCACCGTATGCTGGGATGACTTCCACCACGTCACCTCGGACGCGAAAAGTTCCTCGAGCCAGGTCACTATCACTGCGTTCGTACTGAATTTCGACCAGTCTGCGGAGAATTTCCTGGCGAGTGATTTGCTGTCCTTCCTTCAACATCAACAACATCCCGTAGTAGGCCTCGGGTGAGCCAAGGCCATAAATACAGCTGACGCTGGCCACGATGATGCAATCCCGTCTTTCAAAGAGTGATCGGGTTGCTGAATGACGAAGACGATCAATTTCGTCGTTGATCAACACTTCCTTTTCAATGTACGTGTCGCTGGCCGGTATATAAGCCTCAGGTTGGTAGTAATCGTAGTAGCTGACGAAATATTCCACAGCATTGTGCTGGAAAAAAGTTTTGAACTCCTGATAGAGCTGTGCAGCCAGGGTCTTGTTGTGACTCAGAACCAGAGTGGGTCGGTTCAGCTTCTCGATTACTTTGGCCATGGTGAACGTTTTCCCGGATCCGGTGACGCCCAGCAACACGAGATTTTGCTGGCCCTCTTGGATTCTGCGCACCAGTTCATCAACCGCCCTTTCTTGATCGCGACTGGCTTGGAAGGGGCTCACCAGCTGGAAGTCGGCGGATTCAGACCAGGCTTGTCCGTACGAGACACCGGAGTAGGAGAGCTCCTTTGAACTGGCCATAGCTGTCCATTATAAGACAGAAGGGGGAAAAAGGAGCCAGGAGCCAGAAGACAGAAGACAGAATGGGGATTTCAGGGTTCGGGTTTTGAATTTCGAGTTTTGGTTTTCGGAATTCAGAAGCGTCATCGATGTGGCGTACAGTAAAGGGGTGAAATACATTATTTGCCCTAACTGTGGGCATTCGATGCTGGATCGGCGTTGTAAGCTCATTTGTCCTGACTGCCGTTACACTGAGACTTGAAGTGATCTCGGGCTGCCGGTCCTGGTAGCCGAAGAAACGCCCAGGAAGTTACCCGAGAAACCCTAGTAGGCTTAGGATTTCTCACAGTTTTGTCTTCTGGATTCTGAATTCTCTCCTCTGTCCTGTTAAACTAACAAGGGAATCCAGACCTATACAGGGAGAGTAAGCCAGAGCCGGAAAAAAGGGGTTACCACGATGAGAAACACTCCGGAGGGAAGACAGCGTGGAGCAGGCAACCTGGGTTGCCTGTTCGTCATTCTCATCCTCGCTGTTTTGGGTTATGGAGGCTATAGGATCGTTCCGGTCTATATGGACCAGGATGACTTTTTCGATGAGCTCCTGTTGATTGCGGGAAAAGGCACGGTCCAGAGATGGGACGATCGCGTGGTCCGCCGACAGGTCACTGCCCTGGCCCAGAATATGGATTTTCAGGTAGCACCAAACGGCATCCGGATCGAGCGCGAACGCGAACGCCCGGAAATCATTGTGGTGGTGGATTACAGCCGGACCCTGGAGTTTCCCGGCGACTACGAGTACGTCCTGGAGTTCCACTCTGCAGCAGCGGGCAATTTCGGATGGTGAGTGAGTTCGACGGTTTGGATTGAATGAAGTCGATCCTGGTCACCGGAGGTGCCGGCTACATCGGCAGCCATGCCGTTCGTGAACTGGCGCGCAGCGGCTATCGTCCCATCAGTCTTGACAACCTCAGCAAGGGACATGAAAAGGCGGTCCTAGATGGGGATTTCATCCGTGGCGAGTTAGCGGACGAGGAGTTGCTGGAATCAATCTTCCAGGAAAATTCGGTGGATGCGGTGATGCACTTCGCCGCCCTCTGTGAGGTGGGAGAGTCGGTCGAGAATCCTCGCCTGTACTATGAGCAGAACGTGGTGAATACATTGACCCTCCTGCGAGTCATGCTTCGCCACGACGTCGGGAAATTCATCCTATCTTCCACCTGCGCCACCTATGGAGATCCCCAACGAATCCCGATAGATGAGATTCATCCGCTCCAGCCCCTGAACCCCTACGGAGAAAGCAAGCTGATGGTCGAGAGGGTGCTCAGGGAATATGATAGAGCTTACGGGCTGAGCTTTGTCTCTTTGCGCTACTTCAACGCAGCGGGAGCCAGCCTGGACGCTCGGTTGGGAGAGTCCCATGATCCCGAGACTCATCTGATTCCCCGGATCTTGAAGGTGGCGACGGGCGAGTTGGAGAATCTACAGGTGTTCGGCGACGATTACCCTACGCCCGATGGGACTTGTGTTCGGGACTATATTCATGTCCTGGATCTGGCGTCCGGGCATGTTGCGGCTTATCAGTGGTTGTGTGAGGGGCGAGACAGCGAGGTGTTCAACCTGGGGACAGGGCAGGGATACAGCGTCATGGAACTGGTCGAGGCCGCCCGGAACCATACCGACCGGGAGATTCCGCTGGAGGTCTCGGATCGCCGGCCGGGAGATCCTTCCCATCTGGTGGCCGACCCGGGTAAGGCCCATCAGATGCTGAAGTGGGAGCCGGAACATTCGAGTGTAGAGACCATACTTTCGACGGCCTGGAAGTGGGAGCAGAACAGGAGATACTGAGTAAGAAGGAGTCAGGAGAAGCGTGCTTCGCACGCGGAGAAACGCTTCGCTGATGCTCCGCGTGGAGAACCGTCCGGTTTTAATTTCCGGACTGTTTTCGGATTTTCGGGCAGGGTTCGAGTTTTACGTGGAACGTGGAACCTGGAACTTGGAACGCGCTGGTCGAAGACCCGCGGCATTTTGGGGAACCTTATGAGAATACTTGTGACCGGAGGGGCGGGATTTATCGGCAGCCATTTATGTTTATCCTTGCTGGGGCAGGGACATGAAGTGTTGTGCCTGGATAATCTGTATTCAGGATCCAAGTGTAATATTCAACCTTTTTTAGATCATCCCAGTTTCGAGTTGATCCGACATGACATCGTCGAACCTATTCTCCTGGAAGTCGAGCAGATCTATAATTTGGCTTGTCCCGCCTCGCCCGTTCACTACCAGTACAATCCTGTTAAGACGGTTAAAACCAATGTTATGGGTACTATCAACATGCTGGGTATGGCCAAGCGGGTCCGGGCTCGAATTCTTCAGGCCAGTACCTCCGAGGTTTACGGAGATCCCCAGGTGCAGCCTCAAACGGAAAAGTACTGGGGCAACGTCAATCCCATTGGATTGCGCAGTTGCTATGACGAAGGAAAGCGGGTCGCCGAAACCCTGATGATGGATTATCATCGCCAGAATCAGGTGGATATTCGAATTGCGCGGATCTTCAATACCTATGGACCGCAAATGTCGATAGACGACGGTCGGGTGGTCAGTAATCTCATCGTCCAGGCTCTTCGCGGGGGTCCTCTGACCATCTATGGAGAGGGGGCTCAAACCCGCTCCTTTTGTTATGTCTCCGATATGGTGGGAGCACTGGAGCAGTTGATGGCCTGTGAAGGGGTTCACCGTCCCATCAATCTGGGAAACCCGGTGGAATCGACGATTCTATCCCTGGCGGAACAGATTCGGGAGGCAACGGGAAGCCGGTCGGAGATCCGTTTTGACCCTCTCCCTCAGGATGACCCGACGCGACGCAACCCCGATATTTCTGAGGCTCGTCGGTTGTTGGGATGGGAACCGGAGGTGGACCTGGAGGAAGGGTTACGCTGGACGATCGAGTATTTCGAAAAACTCCTGCGGGAGTGACGGGGAAGGCCCCAAGGGAGTCCAGTTTTTTGGGCTACCTGGATTATCCGGGTTGAAAACCCTTGCCCTGATGAGGCGCAGTGTTTAGGCTGTTAGTGGGGGTATGAAATGCTAGCGTCGTATATTCCGATTTTGATTTTTATTGTAATTGCATTGTCCCTTCCCATTGTGGGCCTGGCGGTGGGTTGGCTGGTTCGTCCCAGCAAGCCGAATGCCACCAAGTTGATGCCCTACGAATGTGGAGTAGATCCGGAGAGCGATTCTCGGGACCGGTTTTCGGTCCGTTTTTATATCATTGCAATCCTTTTTGTGGTGTTTGATGTAGAGACAATATTTCTCTTTCCCTGGGCGATCATTTATAACCAGTTGCCCATTTTCCTTTTTATTGAAATGGTGGTGTTCTTGGGGATTTTGATTGTGGGCTATTTTTACGTGTGGAAAAAGGGTGCGTTGGAATGGGTTTAATTGAAAATCGAATGCACGAAAACATTGTGACGACGACCGTTGATTCGGTCTTTAACTGGGCCAGAAAATCATCGCTCTGGCCCATGACATTTGGATTGGCCTGTTGTGCGATTGAGATGATGGCGGCCGGAGCCTCCCGATTCGACATGGATCGGTTTGGTGCAGGAATTTTCCGTCCCTCCCCCAGGCAGTCTGATTTGATCATCATCGCCGGGACGGTCACCCTCAAGATGGGTGAGGTGATTCAGCGTCTCTATCATCAGATGCCGGATCCCAAGTGGGTCATTTCCATGGGCGCCTGTTCCAGTGCGGGGGGGCCCTTTGACACCTATTCGACGCTTCAAGGGGTCGATAAGGTCATTCCAGTGGATGTGTATATTCCTGGATGTCCGCCCCGTCCGGAGGCACTGCTCTACGGCTTGATGCGACTGCAGGACAAGATCGATCTAATGACTATTGCTAGAACGGATGAGCAGAGTCAGGCGAGTTAACCGGTTCGAACGATGCACCAGGACGGACCATTGTATCGTAGGGTGAAATGAGCAAAGAGGATAAAACTCAACCGCCTTCGGAATCAGGAGGCGAGAAATCTCAAGAGTCGGATAGTCCGGAGTCTCAGCCCTCCAGCCAGGCAGGTGAGTCTCAGGAGAAGAAGGCGAAGTCTTCTGCCAAGCCTGCTGAAGCTGCCAAATCTGCTAAAACTGCCAAGCCCAGCTCATCCGCTGCCGCCAAAGAGAAAACCGACAAACCTCCAGCCAAGCCGGCCAGGCCAGCCAAGAAGAAAGCCCCCACTTATGAGGATCTGGTCGACGATCCACTCCTGGAAAGTCTGCAAAAGAAGTTTTCCGAGGGCATTCTTTCGGGACAATCCTTCCTGGATCAGGCGACCTACACGATTTCGCTGGAGGTGTTGCATGACGTTCTGCTCCACCTTCGTGATGATGCTGATTCTGATTATGACTACCTGATTGACCTCACGGCGCTTGACTACCTGGGCGATGAGAAACGCTTTTGCGTGGTCTATCATCTCTATTCTCACCAGAAGAAGACCTTGATTCGGCTCAGGTGTGCCGTGGCGGAAGGGGAGTCCGTTCCCTCCGCAACCAGCGTCTGGAGGACTGCGGACTGGATGGAGCGGGAAGTCTTTGATCTTTTTGGAATTGACTTTTCGGGTCATCCTGACTTGAAACGCATCCTTTTGCCAGACGACTGGCACGGTTATCCACTGCGCAAGGACTATGACATCAAGTTGCAGGATCAGGTCTGGATCAAAGAACACTTGCAAATCCGAAAGACTCCGGAATGAACACGTTAGAAGAATCCACGGTTCTTGATACCAAAGTACTCGAGATGAACATGGGGCCCCAGCACCCATCGACTCACGGGGTGCTGCGGGTGAAGTTGAAACTGGACGGCGAGAAAGTCGTGGATGCCGAGTGCATCATCGGCTACCTGCATCGAGGCATCGAGAAAATCAGCGAGAATCGTTCCTACATCGAGTGCGTTCCCTATTACGATCGCACCGACTACATCGCCGCTGTGGCCAATGTCTACGGCTTCCTTCTGGGAGTGGAAAAGATGATGGGGATCGAGGTTCCGGAGCGAGGCCGCTACATCCGGATCATGATGGTGGAGTTCAATCGCATCGCGAGCCATCTTCTGTGGCTGGCGACTCATGCCATCGATATCGGGGCCATGACGGTGTTTCTGTATTGCTTCCGGGAGCGGGAAGAGATCCTCAAGCTGTTTGAGGCCCTTTTCGGTGCACGATTGACCACCCATGCTTTTCGTGTGGGGGGGTTGTGGAAAGATCTGCCTCCTGGCTTTGAGCAGGCGGCGCACAAGTTTCTCGATGAGTTTCCGGCCCGGGTCGACGAGTACGAGCAGTTGCTCACTCACAATCGCATCTGGCTGGCCCGGACCAAGGGAATCGGAGTGATTTCCGGAAAAGAAGCCATCCAGTGGGGTTTGACGGGACCTCCACTCCGAGGCTCGGGAGTGGATTATGATTTGCGGAAGGCCCGTCCCTACGGAGGCTATGAGGAGTTCGAGTTCGACGTGCCTCTCGGAGAGAACGGCGACACCTACGATCGTTATGTAGCCCGTATCGAGGAGATGCGTCAAAGCCGACTCATCATTCAGCAGGTACTGAAACGGTTACCCGGTGGTCCCGTGCGAGGGAAGGCACCGAAGATCGTCAAGCCGCCAGCGGGAGAATACTATTCAGGAACCGAAAGTCCTCGCGGAGAACTGGGTTACTACATCGTCAGCGACGGTTCGGCACAGCCCTTCCGAGTGAAGATACGTCCTCCCACCTTTATCGGCCTGCAGGCCCTGCGGAGGCTGGTGAAAGGCCATCTCATGGCGGATGTTATTGCCATTATCGGAACCCTGGACATCGTCCTGGGTGAGGTGGATCGATGATCGAAAACTTGATCATCTATTTCCTGATTCCGTTTATCAAGATCGGTGCCATTGTCCTGATTTTATCGGGAGCAATTGCTTATCTGACTCTACTGGAACGAAAACTCATCGCCCATATTCAGGTTCGGTTGGGGCCCATGCGGGTGGGATGGCACGGCCTTCTGCAGCCGATTGCCGATGGTCTCAAATTTGTCCTCAAGGAGGACATCGTGCCCTCCAAGGCGGATGCGCTGATCTTTACCCTTGCACCCATGATTTCTCTTATTCCGGCCTTCGTCGTTTTTTCCGTGGTGCCGTTTGGTCCTCCTGGGATGTTCGAAGGGCTGCTCCGCGGTATTCTGAGCCGGTTTCTGGAATCGGCCAGTGTGGAGAGGATCGTCTCTAACCCGATCGCTTCCGGAGGCTTCGTTACCGATATCAATATCGCCGTCCTGTTTGTCCTGTCGGTTTCCTCGGTCGGAATTCTGGGAGTCATCCTGGGGGGATGGGCTTCCAATAGCAAGTATCCGCTGCTGGGGGCACTGCGATCCTCGGCCCAGATGGTGAGCTATGAGGTCGCCATGGGGTTTGCCATAATCAGCGTCCTTTTGTATGCCGGCTCTCTGAGTCTGGTGGAGATCGTACAACAGCAGCAGGCGGGCGGATGGTGGTATTTCTTCATCCAACCGGTGGCTTTTTTTCTGCTTCTGGTTTGTGGCATGGCGGAAACCAACCGTCTCCCCTTTGATCTTCCGGAGGCGGAAACCGAGCTGGTTGGAGGGTTTCATACCGAATATAGCGGGTTTCGATTTTCCCTTTTCTTTCTGGCCGAATACGCCAATATGATCACGGTATCGGCGTTAGCCGTCACCCTTTTCTGGGGCGGCTGGCTTCCCCCTTTCCCGAATGTTCCCTGGTTGGGATTTTTGGGCATCATTCCTCCGGTCGCCTGGTTCCTGATCAAAGTATTCTTGATTTTATACCTTTTCATCTGGGTGCGGGGAACCTTGCCTCGCTTCCGCTTTGACCAGCTCATGAACTATGGATGGAAGGTGTTTTTACCCATCGCACTGGGCCACGTGATTCTGTACGCAGCCATTTTGGCGATATGAGCAACACGATGAATTTTCTGAAGCGAATCTTTTTGGTGGATATTCTCAAAGGGCTGGCGGTGACCTTCCGCTATACATTTAAGAGTGTCTATACCGAGCAGTATCCCAAGGAGAAGCCGAAACTGGCGGAAAGATACAAGGGGGCGCCGCGCCTGAACAATGATCCCGAGACAGGAGAAACTCTTTGTATCGCCTGTGATCTCTGCGCCCAGATTTGCCCCGAAGATCTTATTGTGGTGGGTTCTCAGCGCGATCCGGAAAGCCGGAAAAAGGTGCTCACACACTATACGTTTGATACCTCGCGCTGTCTTTTTTGTGGGTTATGTCAGGAAGTGTGTCCCACCAACGCCATCGAATTGACTCAAGATTTTGAATTGGCGACCTACAGCCGCAGTTCCATGCTCTGGGACCGGGAGCGCTTGGAAAAGGGATGGGATCGAATCGAATTTGGCAAGAATTACCATAAATGATCGTTTCAAATTTCTTGTTTCAAGTTTCAGGTTGGGCCAAATGCCGGTGGGTTAACGCTCAACGTAGAACTTAAGAACATGAAACTTGAAACTTGAAACTTTAAAACGTAAGCATGGAACTTATTTTTTTCTACATTCTAGCAGGCATCCTGGTCACCTTTTCAATCCTCACGGTGACGGCGCCCAATCCGATCCGGAGTGCCGTTTACCTGATCTCGGCTCTTTTGTCGATGGCGGGGCTCTTCTTTCTGCTGGAGGCGGAGTTCGTGGGAGCCGTTCAGGTTCTGGTGTACGTGGGGGGAATCATGGTGCTGTTCCTGTTCGTGATCATGCTGGTCAACGTACGGGAGATGGAAACCCAGCGACGGGCGAGTCGACATTGGAAAACGGCCGTGGTCCTGGGGGTGGTGCTGTCCTCGGAACTCATCTTTCTTGTGGTGCGGGGCGCAGACATCTTCTCAACTGAAGGGATAGGCTCCAATTTGATTGTTGAAGCGCAGACGCGCAACACCGAATCGGTGGGCAGCCTCCTGTACAGCACCTACCTCTTGCCCTTTGAAATCGCATCGATCCTGTTGTTGGTCGCCATGGTGGGGGCGGTGGTCTTGACCATGAAGGAGAAATAGTCAGTATGGTGGAAACTGGGCACTATCTGGTTCT
>JAPYTY010000029.1 GCA_029942065.1 Acidobacteriota bacterium
GAATCCGACCGCCGCCTCCATCATTTTTCCCTGCTCTCTTGAGTTGGCATTTATGGCAACTCCTCATCATCGACGGCAACTGGACGTTGTTGAAAATTGGACCGGACTAAAGCATCCGAAGGTGTTAATATCAGCGAATATCGTTCCTTCAAAGACCAGCAAAAGACAACTACGCTCAGAGGGTCCGTTTTTGTTTTCAACGCTCTGGAGAACATCTCTACCTCCTTCATATGGCATATCGCGGTTTGATGTCAGCTACTTGGATTTTGTTTCTAAAGAATAGGACACGCTCTTGACTCGCTTTCTTCATACCGGCGATTGGCAGATTGGAATGACCCGCCATTTTTTCATGGAGGGGGTTCAGGAGAGATTCGCCCAGTCCCGATTTGATGCCATCCGTAAGCTTGGGCGCATTGCGGAAGAAGAGGATTGCCAGTTCATGGTGGTCTGCGGGGATGTCTTCGAGTCAAACCTGGTTGATCGAAAGACTGTCTCTCGTGCCGTCGAGGCTATGAAGGATATCCCTGTACCTGTCTACCTCCTGCCAGGGAACCATGATCCGCTAAACGCAGCTTCCGTCTATCGATCTGCAACCTTCACCGAGCGCAAGCCGGAGCATGTTCATGTCATCGAAGACATGAGTCCTATAAAGGTTGAGGAAGGCGTCGAGATCGTAGGGGCTCCCTGGACCTCGAAGCGACCCAATCAGGATTTGGTGGCTTCAGCAACCGCACCGCTTGAATCTGCCACGGACACCTTGCGTATCTGTGTTGCCCATGGAATTGTCGACACGCTTTCCCCGGATCCAGATGATCCAGCCCTCATATCCCTCAAGGAAGCAGAGGACGCGCTCGCACAGAACAAGATTCACTACCTGGCGCTCGGGGATCGCCACTCGGTCACCGAGGTCGGTGACAGTGGCTTCATCTGGTACGCAGGGGCTCCGGAATCAACAGACTACGATGAATTGAAGCCTGGCCTGGCACTGATCTCCACAATCAACCAGGACGGTGTCACCACAAAAGAAGTGCAGGTCGGAAGCTGGACTTTCATCGAAAGGAAACAAATAGACCTCAACACCACAGAAGATGTCGACTTGCTCCGAGAGTGGCTTGAGGGACTTGAGGACAAAGAACGAACGGTAGTGAAACTGCGCTTCTTGGGGGCTCTTTCACTATCACTCCATGGGGTACTTGAAGAGCTTCTCGTTCACTTTCAAGAGCTTCTGGGAGCAGTCGAAATCGGAATGAATAAGCTCGTCGTCAGGACGTATGACGAGGACTTCATGGATTTAGGACTCTCAGGATTTGCCAGTACTACGGTCGAGCGGTTGAGGATCGAGGCTGAGAGATCAGGTCCCGCGTCGGTCACAGCACGCGATGCCCTTGTTCTTCTGGTCCGACTTGCAAGGAGCAAGAAGTGAGACTCCACCGCCTGAGGCTGGTCAATTATCGAGGGATCACTGCGTCGGAGGTAAAAATTGGCCCCCAGGGTCTGACCGTCGTAGAAGGCCCCAATGAGGCCGGAAAAACCAGCCTCAGTGAAGCGGTCGGGATTCTTTTTGATTATCTCGACTCCAGTAAACACCGGAGCGTTGAAGCCATTACTCCCGTTCATCGTGACGCTGGGCCAGAAATTGAACTGGAGGCGGAAAGCGGCCCCTACGTCTTCACCTATTTCAAAAGGTTCCATAAAAAACCGGAAACGACACTCACTGTGTCCAGTCCAAAACACGAAAATCACACAGGCCGCAAAGCCCATGAACGCGCACTGGAGATTCTCCAGAAAACCATCGATATCGACCTGTGGAAAGCGCTCTGCATTCAGCAAGGCGATGCGATCGAGCAAGCCGACCTGTCAAAACAGACTTCGTTATCAGCCGCGCTTGATGTTGCCGCGGGTGGTCGACAGGCAGACCCCCGACAGGACAGCCTCTTCGATCAGGTCCACCAGGAATACAAGCGGTATTTCACGGAGAGCGGTCGAGAGAAAAAGGAATTTAAAGAGGCTCAAGCGACCCAAGGGGAATCCGAGGCTGAAGTGGGCTCCTTCGAAAATCAGATTCATGAACTGGAAAAGGATGTAACTCGGGCTGCACAGCTTGCCCAGGAGGTGGAGGGATTAAAAAGACAGGAGGAGGACCTCAAAAAAGATGTCTTCAAATTCCAAAAGTCTCTTGATGAAATTAAAGGCCTGGAGACTGCTCAGGAGACGGCCCGTCTGAAACTGGAGTCGATACAAAAATCGGAGCAGGCCGCTCGACTCGAGCAGAAAGACCGCCAGAACCTGATCGAGGCGGTCGCACAAACGGTTAAGGCCCACGCTAAACTGGCCAAATCCAGTGCGCCATCGGGTGCCTCTCTTAAACAGGCGGAAGATGCTCTGGGGAAGGCCCAATCGGCCTCAAACAAAGCCGAGGTCCAGCGCAAGGATGCCGAATCGATTCTTAATCTCCGCCATGAGGATCTTAGTTACTTCAACAATAAGCTACACCTGGAACAACTGAAAGAGCGTAAGGACCGGATTGATCGTGCCAGAGAAGAGGCCGCCCTGGCAGATAACTTATTGAAAAACAACCAGGTCGACGATGAAGTTCTAAAAACAATCAGAAAGGCTGAAACTCTGAGCATTACGGCCCAAGCGAAACTCGAAGCTGGAGCCCCGAATGTACTACTTCGAGGGCTGAGCGAACTCGACTTACAAATCGATGGAGAACCGACAACGATCAGAAAAGAAGAAAATCGGAGCCTGCCCGTCTCTGATCATGTCCTTGTGACGATTCCTGGTGCTCTGGATGTGGAGGTAACGGCGGGATCAAGTACAGAAGATCTGTCAGAGAAGGTCGAAAAAGCAGGCCAAAAACTGGAGGCAGTCTGTAAAGAGGCCGGCATTTCAGGCCCGGATCAGGCAGGTAGGGCTCATGAAGAACGACGGGAGGCTCTAAGACGGCTTGAGGCGAAAAATCAAGTCGAAGCTGAGAATTTCCGCGACCTCACCTATGAGGAATTGGAAAGAAAGGCTTTGGGCTTAGGGAAAAGCGTCCCCACCTATCCTGCTGCTCGGGTCCAGAAGCCCGAACTTGCTCCCAACCTGGAGTCTGCGAAGAAGGAGCAACAGAATGCAACGGCCGTTCTGGAGAAGGCCAACAAGGCCTGGGAAGAAACCAAAGTGGCTCTCGATACCACCCGCGGGGTACGGGATGAACTGAAAGAGCAACACCAAAAAGGACAAGTCGAGATTGAAGTCAAGGCTGCCGAACTGAAACGGGCTGAGGAGGACCTTCTTCGATCCAGAGAGAGCAGCTCCGATGAGACTCTCGAAACCAATGTTTCAAAGTTGACTCAGGCCGTCCAGTTAGAAGAGGTCAAGGTTCAATCTGCCGAATCGACTCTAGCTGGCAAGGGACCTGATCGGGTGAAGGCTCTGGCAGAGACGGCGGCGGACTCGTTAAAAACGGTGGCGAAAAAGCTTACAGCTGCACAAACAGAGGACACCGAGGTGCGAACTCGCCTCAAGGTCCTGGGAGAAGAGGGGCTGCATGAACAACTCCAAAGAGCCCAGAGCCAATTTCTGCACCTGCAGCAGGAAAACGCCGCGATCCTCCGGAGAGCTTCCGCGGCCCAGTTGCTTTATACAACCATGAAGGAGGAAAGGGACAAGGCCCGTCGCGCCTACGTCGCCCCCCTCAAGGAGAAAATTGAGAGACTGGGGCGCCTGGTGTTCAGCGATTCGTTTGAAGTGGAAGTGACTGAGGATCTGTCGATTGCCAACCGGACCCTGGATGGCTCCACCGTTCCCTTTGAATCCCTGAGTGGGGGCACCCGAGAACAACTGTCGATGATCTCACGCCTGGCCTGCGCGATGACGGTGGCTAAGGAAGGGGGGGCTTCCCTTATTTTGGACGATGCACTGGGATATACCGACCCAGAGCGTCTGAAGTTGATGGGAGCCGTTCTGGCCAAGGCGTCCCGAGAATGCCAAATAATTATCCTGACCTGTGTACCAGATCGGTACAGCAACGTCGGCGAGGCAACTGTGGTTCGACTGGGATGACCATGAAAAATGGAGGATTTGACGCTATCGACTCTTAGGAAGTTCCAGTTCATTCTTCAAGCAGCTCTCGGGGCAAGTCTGGTCGCGGTCGGAACTGGGGAAAAACGTCCCATGGGTCACTCGGAACACTTAGGGCTGAACGGTTCGGTTGGAAGAGCTGCCTCCCACAATAGATTGAATGTTTTTCGGGAAAAAGTGTCTCCCATTTGTCTCCCAATCAAAGTCCTAACTCTTCCTAATCCTTCAGTTTTTAGGTTGGCAAAAAACCCGGCTAGTAGCCTTCATCCAAATCCACGACCGAGAGCATCCGCTCTCCCGCCACGTACCGGCGCAGGTTTTCCCGATACAGAATCCACAGCCGGCGGGAGGCCAGGTCCGATCCGCTAGCTGCGTGCGGTGTGATCAGGACGTTGGGAGCACTCCACAGGGGATGCCCTGGAGGCAGAGGCTCAGGATCCGTGACATCCAGCCCAGCTCCTGCGATCTGGCCTGAGTTCAGCGCATCCAGTAGATCCGTGGTCACTACATGCTTTCCTCGGCCCACATTGATGAAGTAGGCGGTGGGCTTCATCGTCTCGAAGAACCCCACATCGAAAATGGCTCTGGTTTCCGGAGTCAGAGGCAGGGCATTGATGACTACGTCCGCTTCAGCTGCCAGTTTGCTCAGCTCATCGGAAAGCCCCACGTAGGAAACATATTCTGGGCCCTCGCGGGTGGAGCGCCGGGTGGCCGTCACTCGCATCCCTAAGGCATGGGCCCGCCAGGCCACCTCCGTGCCAATTCCACCAAGACCAGCCACCAGCAGGGTCTTATTCTTCAGCTCCCACCGCTGCTGGTTCGGAACGGCTGAGGGACTCCAGCGCCCCTTCACCTGCTCCGGAAAGAAACGGTGGAAGCCCCGGGCGAAGGCCAGCATCATAGCGATGGCGTGCTCGGCTACCTCGGGACCATAGAGTCGCTGGGCGTTAGTGACAAGAATCTTCCTTTCCTTCACCCCTGGAGCATTCACGCAGTACTCCACCCCAGCCGAAGGTAGCTGGAACCACTTCACCCGAGACCCTGCCTTGACAAGGGCATCCGAGCAAATAGCGATCACCGCATCGGCTGTACTGGCCTGCTCCACTGCAGCCTGCCGAGTGGTGACGGAAACCAACTCGACTCCAGGTGCTGCGGGCTGCAGCCACTCGATCAGGCTCTGTCCTCCCCGCACCAGGACTCGCTTGGGTGGCGACCACCCCGGCCGATCCCGGACCGGCTCAGAAGCCTCGCGAAGACCCAGCCGCTGGATCAACTCCGCGGCATCGCAATCGGCACAGGAGGCATCGCAATCGGCACAGACGCTCGGACTGACCTGACCGGCCGCAAACTGGGACAGTACAGCGGTCACGGCAACGACACCGACCATCACTTTGGTTTTCGTAAATACGCTCATCATACGGATTCTCCACTAGAAGATCTTACTCTGTGGGCCCCCTCCCTACTTCCAAGTCACCTCCATCGCAAAGAAATGGTCGAATACCTGACGATTGGGACCTCAGGACTGCATCTTATGATTGACTCCCTATTTGACCAAGTCAAGCCCCTAGGAGGCGCTTCTTTCCTAGGTTGAACTCAGTCAACCCCCATGATCTTGCGGTAAACCATGGACGGTCTACAGGCATTCGACTACCAAGTCTTTCTCGATATATTTCAAATTCTGAAGTTTGCCTTTGAAGAAATGAAATAGGCAGACTGCCGGTGAATGTGGTGACGGAAAAATGGGAGGCGAAATCACCTGCTCGTTTCGGGCGATTCATGGTTCCCGTTTGTCTCCCATTTTGGGTGGTAAGGCATGGTAATTGATGGTGAACAACGACCTGTAAAAACCGGAATGAACATGCCAAATCAATGAACACAACAATAAACGAATCTGGATAAACCATTGTTAAAGATGAACTAAAATCCAGACGTTCATTATTTATAACAGTTCATGAATAATGAACAAGCTAAAATAGTGGACAAAATCATGCATCAGAATCTGCCAAAAAAAACATCCAAGAAGCCAAGCTCCTGGAACGGGCCATAGACGCTTTCCGTGCAGCCACCGGTCTTCCAATCGAGGCAGAACCGCAACCGCAACACCAAAATCGTCGAGCCGAGGCCTTAATCCGACTCAGAACCCCAGACATCGACGAAGAGTTTGCAGTTGAATTAAAGATGCATGTGAAAAAGCCACCCTGGGTGCGGTAACACCTACCCCGACCCTGACTGGACTTCACCAGAAGCGAATGCTTGTTACAGACTATGTGAACCCACGCATGGCGGACCGTTTGAGGCAGATGAATCTCCCGTTCATTGATACGGTGGGAAACGCCTATCTGAACGTACCGCCTGTTTTTGTCTTTATCAAGGGAAACAGGCCCCCTGCTAATCTGGAGAAAATGACCATAAACTGGGCATCTCAGCCGACCGGGCTGAAGATTATTTTCGCATTTCTCTGTCATCCAGAGCTTGTGACTGCTCCTTATCGCGATATCGCAAAGGCCGCAGATGTGGCCTTAGGCACAGTGGGAAGGGTGCTTACCAACTTGAAGGAACTCGGCTATCTTCTGGACATGGGGAGACGAGGTCGACGAATCGTCAATCGTAAGAAACTGCTGGATCGTTGGGTAACAGACTACCCGGAGCGGTTAAGGCCGAAGTTGCTAATGGGGAATTTCGGCACGACAAAGACTGATTGGTGGAGGGACGCCCCACTACTCGAATTCAAAGCCTATTGGGGTGGTGAGGTGGCAGCAGCAAGGATCACCCAATACCTCAGGCCAGAGGTGGTCACGATCTATGCCATAGAACCGACAGCTGAGCTAGAACGCACCTATAGGCTGCGAGAGGATCCAGATGGCAATATCGAGGTATTAAGGGTCTTTTGGGATGTCGAATGGTATGGGGCTAACCGAGAAGAGGTCCCACCTTTGCTCGTTTATGCAGACCTCCTAGCTACTGGCGACCCGAGAAACATCGAAACAGCTCACCTTATCTATGAGCAAGAACTTACTCGACTTATCGGGAAAGATTGACGGGTCGACCATCGCAATTTTCGAGGCGATCGTAAAGGTTACGACTGCGGCTGAATTACGTATCTTTCTTGTTGGAGCTACTGCTCGAGATCTGATCCTTCATTATGGCTACGGTATTGCTCTTCCAAGGGCAACGATGGACCTTGATTTTGGGGTTCAAGTTTCAGACTGGTCCGAATTCCACCGCCTGAAAAAAGAACTCATTCAAGTCAGCGGCTCCTGTTCCAGGACAATACTCCAGTAGACATCGTTCCTTTCGGGGATATTCAAAATCCGGACAACGAAATCATGTGGCCCCCAGATCACGATACAAGCATGAGGGTACTCGGTTTCGAAGACGCCTATCGAAATGCCCAGTTAGTTCGCCTACAGTCCGACCCAAAACTTGATGTTCTAGTGGCGACCCCAGCCGGCTTGGCCACGCTTAAACTCATCGCCTGGAGTGATCGACCCGAAGAACGCAAAAGGATGCTCTGGACCCACTTTTCCTTCTAAGAGTCTATATGGATGCTGGTGATAACGAGGACCGGGTATACAGTGAACATGATGATCTTTTGTCTGATCATGAGAGGGCTGGGGCACGCCTTCTAGGAAGGGACATGGCTCGGATGGTAGGAAAAAAGACAAAAAAGTCCTCGTTGACATGTTGGCCCAAGAAACGGATGAAAACGGGGGATTCCAACTGGTCGCACAAATGACCACAGGGACTTCTTCGGCTTCCTTCGATGATCACCTGTTGTTATTGAAGGCTCTGGAACAGGGTCTTGTGGAAACGAATGAATGACAAGAGGTTCCGTCTACCCTAATGAAACCTTAATCATTAGAACTGCTCCGTGATGGGAATGGAGGAGTGGTGGCTCCGACGTAGCTCTTATTTGGCTCCTACGGTACAATCTGCCCTGAGGAGGATTGGATTCATGCTGAAAAACACTGCACGAAGCCTCTGCCTGGGACTGACCGTGATGGCCGGCCTTTCGAGTCCGCAGGCACAGGAAAATCTGGTGGGCGCCAACCGATTGGTAATCCAGGGAGCTACCCTGATCAGCGGTACGGGGAGCACGCCGGTCCAGAATGCCGTGGTTGTCATCGAGGACAACCGGATTACGGCGGTGGGCCCGGCCGGACAGGTCTCCGTTCCCCAGGGAGCGGAGGTAATCCAGGCCGACGGCAAATTCATCATTCCGGGCCTGAGCGATATGCACGTGCACTGGCAGGGCTGGATGCCGGAGCTTTTTCTGGCTCACGGCGTGACCTCGGCAGTAGACCTGGAGTCGGGCCAGTGGACCCACGTGCAGAGAGATCTGATCCGGGACGGCCGCATGCGAGGTCCCCGCATCTTCACCGCGACCAACTCCCTGTACGGGAGGCTCGTCTGGAATTACGGAGAATCTCCTAGCCGGCCTGTTCTGCACAGCACGGATATGGCCCGCAGGATGGTCCGTCGCTACGGGCCCGGGCGGGAACTGTACAACGTGACCAAGGCGTACACCGAGCTGGCTCCCGATCACCTGCAGGCCATCGTGGAAGAATCTCACAGGCTGGGCCGAAAGGTGATTGGCCACCTGGGAGGCATCGACGCCCGACAGGCCGCTCGGGTAGGCATAGATGGAATCGCCCACGGAGCCGGAATCGCGTTGGCCAGCATCGCCGACCCGGTCAAGGCCGAGGAGCTGCGGACCTTCGCGCGGATGGGGATTGCGGTCGACTTTCCCATGTTCCTGATGTATCACGCCTATATGGATCCCCAGAAAGCAGACGAGCTGGTCGAACTGCTGGTGGCAGAGGATGTGGCCATCGAGTTCGAGCAGGTGAACACCGCCGGAAGGTGGGTTCCCGAGTACCGGGATGCCTGGATCGCCGAGGACCGAAAGTATTTCGAGGACCCCAACCTGAGCTATATCGGCTCCGATCACTGGGACCGGATTTTTTACTACGAACCCTACGATCAGTTGACCGACCGGGAGAAAGAGCTGGTACAGCAGGGTTATGATAATCGGAAAGAGTTTCTGGGCAAGTTTGCCCGGGCGGGCGGCAAGGTGCTGGCGGGTTGCGACACGGCTTCCTTTGTCCTACCGGGCATCTGTCTTCATCGGGAGCTGGAGCTACTGGTCGAGGCGGGAATGAGCCCCATGCATGCCATCCAGGCTGCCACCGTGAACAACTTCGAGTTTCTGCAGGAGCCCGACCTGGGAACCCTGGAGCCAGGCAAGCTGGCCGATCTGCTCATCCTCCGGGAGGATCCCCTGGCCGACATTCGAAACACACGGACCATTGACATGGTGATCAAAAACGGGCAAATCCAGGACACCAGCTATCATTCCGACTTCGTGAATCCCGAAGACAGGCCCTTTCTGGTATCCGGCTTCATCAATCCCGTTCCCCACATTCGGGTGCTTTATCCCATGTCCACCAGCCAGCTCAACCGGGACCTCAAGTTGGTCATCGAGGGGACCGGTCTGGCCGACGAGTCGATGGTGGAGTTCGATGGGATCACCTTGAAGGCCACTCCGGTGAAGAGCACCCTGATCAAGGAGATGATGTTCAATCCCGTTTACACCCAGCTGGAGGTGACTGTGCCGGCCCGTCTGCTTAACCGGCATGGAAGCTATCAAGTGGTGGTTAAAAATCCCAAGCCACAGGGGGGCGTTTCGAATGCCGTGACGTTTTTCGCAGCACCCTGAAGAAGATGTCGGAGGACGGACATGATCCGAGCCCTTCAGGAGTCGTCTCGCAGCCAAAGGTATTCGATTCTTAGTCGCCGGCACGACAAATGGGAGGCGAAACCACCTGATCGTTTCAGGCGATTTACGTCTCCCGTTTGTCTCCCATTTTGGGTGTTCATAAATGGTAAAGGCCGACCCGATAAAACCGGGTTAAAAAATTGAGTTTGTTAGCTTTTGGTAAGACTTGGAAAACCCCTTATTCCTAGCTGCAAGAGCTTTGCTCGTTGGTTCGTCGCCTTTGTCTGAGCGAAGCGAAGCATTCGACCGCCGCCTCCATTTCTATCTCTAATCTATTGAAATAAAGAGAACCCCTTTTTAACGGGGGGACAGGAGGGTCAGGCTTCAGGTCCATGTCTCCCATACCAGTGTGGGAAGGATTTTCAAACGTCTTTGTCAGCAGGAATGCTTATCGGATATATTAGAGGCTCTGAATGAACATTGCGATTGTGGGAATGGGCACGGTGGGTGGCGCGGCCATCCGCTTACTCGAGGAGAACGCGGTCGAACTGGAGCGCAAGCTGGGCTTCAAGCTGCATCTCCGCGCGACTGCAAGTCTCGAAGTGGAGAAGCGCGAGGAAGTCGATGCGCCCACGGGTAGGCGTCTGCTGACGCGTGACTGGCGTGAGGCTGTCGAGCATCCGGAGGTGGACATCGTAGTCGAGGTGGTCGGCGGCACCACGATCGCCTACGAAGTGCAGACGACCGCTCTTGCGCTCGGCCGCCCGGTGGTGACGGCGAACAAGGAACTGCTCGGCCTGCGTGGCGCGGAGCTGGCGCAACTGGCGCACGACAACAAGACGTCGCTGCATCTGGAAGCCAGCGCCGGCGGCTGCATCCCCATCCTGAACGCGCTGCGCGAGGGCATCGCGGCGGATTCCATCGAAGCCGTCTACGGCATCCTCAACGGCACCTGCAACTTCATCCTCACCGAGATCGAGAAGACCGGCGCACCCTTCGCCGACATTCTCAGCGAAGCTCAGCGGCGCGGCTACGCCGAGGCCAAGCCCGAGGCCGACGTGGAAGGCTACGACACCCAGTCGAAGCTCTCCATCATCGCCAACTTCTGTTTCGGCGCGCGCGTGGCCACTGACGCCATCTTCCGCCAGGGCATCACCAGGATTACGCCCACCGACTTCGCTTACGCGCATCGGCTCGGCTACACCATCCGGCTGCTGGCCGCAGGCGTGCGCCATGGGGACGACCTTTCACTTTACGTGCGCCCCGTGCTCGTCCCGCAGACGGCGATGCTCGCCAAGGTACAAGGCTCCTACAACGCCATCTGGGTGAAGGGCGCGCACGGCGAGGACACACTTTACTGCGGCCGCGGCGCGGGCACCCCCACCGGCGTGGCCGTCGTCAGCGACATCATGAGCGCTGCACGCGACCTTCGGCACGGGAGCTCGCTGCGAGCTCCCGCATTCGGCTACTGGTCCCCGCAGGAGATCACCAACGTTGGCATCGATGCCGGCTCAAGCCCCTACTTCGTGCGATTCCTGGTGAGGGACGAGGTGGGCATCATCGCCAGGCTCGCCGACATCATCGCCGACGAGAAGATCGACATCGACGCGGTCTTCGAGGAGCCCAATCAGGACACGGACAATCTGGCGTTCGTCATCTCCGTGAAGCCCACGACGGCGATGGCCGTCAGCGCTGCGCTGGCCCGCATGGAGAAGCTCAGCTTCCATCGCGAGCCGCCCCTGGTTCTGCCGATGGAGAACATCCTCGCGGGCTGATGAGGGCCAACTGACAGGCATTCGCCTTATTCACCGGAACGACAAATAGGAGCCAAACCGATACTCCACAACCGGTCGGGTTCGCTCAATCGCAAACTCCGGTTAGAAGTGCGCGTAGTCACCCGGGTGAACCAACGGATGTGAACTCGTTGATCCAGCTGGCAGACGAAGCGCTTTACCGGGCCAAGCAGCTGGGCAGAGACCGGGTAGAATTAGCCCAAAGAGGATCGGCCCCTGGAACCGGCGCCGATCCCAACCCGTCATGGGTGGTAGTCCCTGACCCCGACAGCCCACTCGAGATTCAGAAGGATTGAAAGGGGAAAGGAGAAGCAAGAATCATGTGATCCCCGGTGAAAAAAAGAAGGTCCTTGAAATAACTTTAAATCCAGGTCTCCTACACTGAGGTGTTTCCGCGATGACGACCTCCTCCCCTGCCAGGCAGCACATCCTGGTCATTGATGACGATGTCACGACCTGCGATTTGATTACCCAGTACCTGGGAAAGGAAGGCTTTGAGGTCGAGACCGTCCAGGATGGCGAATCGGGTATCCAGGCCTTCAGGTCCGGTGAGCACGCGCTCGTTCTCCTTGACATCGTGTTGCCGGGTATCGATGGATTCGAGGTTCTCCGCCGCATTCGTGAGCAATCGTCTATCCCCGTCATTCACATGTCGGGCACTCACCCCGAGGAAGTTGATCGGAGCCGGGGTCTGAACGGCAGTGCCGATGATTTCCTGAACAAGCCCTTCAGCTTTAGCGAACTCCTGGCGCGAATTCGCGCCATTCTGGATTGAGGTATCTCCACAAGGATGACTTCCTTAATAAATAGGATCCGATTGAATGGAGTCAGGTTTGCCTGTCCTCAGACAATCAATGCTAAACTGGCCCTGCTCAGCAGCGGTTTCGAGGGTCTCTTGACCCGGAAGCCGAAATGACCCACTCTCGCTGAAGAGGTATCGATGACTGCAACCAGCCTTTATCAAAGCTTCACGGATCGCCGGGATGTAGTGGCGCTTTTGGGCGGCATTCTGTTCAGCCTCGGATTCACGGCATTGATCGCATGGGCGGGGAACCGCCTGGGTGCCGTCGAGCTCCTCCCGGACCAGGGTCAGGCCTGGTACTACTGGAAACTGCCGGCACCCACTTTCTGGACCCGTTTCTCGGCCTGGGGTTTGTACCTGGTTCATCAGCTGACCGCCTGGGGGCTGATCTTCTACGCCCAGAAGTACGTGCGGCGATATTCGACCGGCCTGAAGCCGGTCAACATCCTGGCCCTTGGCTCGACTGCGCTTTTTATAGTTCTTCATTTGATTCAAACCCACATCTGGTACGACGGCCTGGCACAGGACGTTTCGGTGTTCAGCTCCCAGAACTCGGTGATCGTACTTCTGGTGTGGGTGCTGCTGATGGAAAACAGTCGTCGAGGAATGTTTTTCGGCAAAAAGCTCCCGATTAGCAAGGAAATCAATCGCTGGGCGCGAACCTACCACGGGTATTTTTTCGCCTGGGCAACGATCTACACCTTCTGGTTCCATCCTCTGGTCTCCACCCCCGGCCACCTGATTGGCTTTCTCTATATGTTCTTTCTGCTGCTGCAGGGAAGCCTGATGTACACGAAAGTGCACAAGAATCGCTACTGGACTTTCACGATGGAGATCCTGGTCCTGCTGCACGGGACCCTGGTTGCTTACCTCCTGGAGGACGGTCTGTGGCCCATGTTCTTTTTCGGGTTCGGTGGAATCTTCGTTATCACCCAGATGCACGGGGTGGGTCTGAAGCTCTGGGCAAAACTCGTGTTTCTGGCAGCCTATGTCGGAGCAGTGTTAGCTGTTTTCGGCCAGCTCGGCTGGAGTCGTTTCGATGAGATCCTCCGCATCCCGGTGATTGATTATCTGGCCGTTCTGGTTCTGGCCGGGTTGATGGGTGGAGGTCTGTGGATCGCTCGTCGGCTGCGGGGCCCCCGTAACCCGCCGATGAACGAAGTCGCCACCTGACCCGGGGGTGGGGAGTCTTTTCGCCGGCCTTTTAATACGGTTTTTCCTGCCCTGGTTATGCGATCCTGGTGCTGGGTTGGTGAAGGAACTCCTTTTTGGCCATACTGATTGCGATAGAAGATTCGACGACTTCACCGAATGCAACCACGGGACAAAGCCACCAACCGTTTGCAAGCAACCAGGTCGAACTATCTAGGGAAACC
>JAPYTY010000030.1 GCA_029942065.1 Acidobacteriota bacterium
ACCCGCCCCCGCCTACCCAAGCTTCGGTCGAATCTGCTCCATGACTTCAGCGATATGAAAATGCTGATTGAGAACGTAAAAATGGATACCCGAAACCTCATGTTTCAAGAGATCCAGGGCCTGGTCCACGGTGTGTTCAATGCCGAGTCTGCGGACCAGATCCTTATCTTCTCCAGCCTCCACCAACTTATGAAGTAGCGCTTCCGGAATGCGGGCACCGCACATTTTTGTGATGCGCTGGATCTGGGTTAAATTCAAGATGGGCAGCAGTCCCGGAACAATGGGTTGGGTGATCCCAATGGCTCGACACCGTTCAAGAAAATCGTAAAAACGCTGGTTGTCGTAGAAAAGCTGAGTAATGATGACGTCGGCGCCGGCATCGACCTTCCTCTTCAAATTTAACAGGTCCGTCTCCGGGTCCGGTGCTTCGATATGGGTCTCGGGATAGCCGGCCACCGCGATTCCGAAGCCGCCCACGCCCTGGATGTGTTCGACCAGCTCATTGCCGTAACGGTATCCACCTTCCGGAGGCTCGAAGGTTTCCTGGCCCTGGGGAGGGTCTCCCCGCAAAGCCACGATGTTTTCGATGCCTTCTCGGTGGATTGACTCCAGAATTCGGCCAATGTCTTCCTGGGTACTTCCCACGCAGGTCAGGTGATGGGCCACCTCCTTGCCGTAGACATTCTTTATTCTGGATACCAGTTCCAGAGTCCGTCCCTGGGTGGTTCCCAGCGCGCCATAAGTAACCGTGATGAACGAGGGGTCCAGAGCGATCAGCTTGGGAAGACGCTTTTCCAGTGTGGCCAGGCCTTGTTCGC
The DNA here is from genome assembly GCA_029942065.1 of Acidobacteriota bacterium. Lineage (GTDB taxonomy): Bacteria > Acidobacteriota > UBA6911 > RPQK01 > JADFOI01 > JAPYTY01. Next base: position 819 of record JAPYTY010000030.1, read on the forward strand.
TGTGCGGGGGAAAGAGTTCGAAAGAAATAACCGGAACCTGATTGGCGTAGAAAGCTGGGAATTTCATCGGGACCTTATATAGTAATGAGGTTGAGCCCTTTGCGGCAATTGAATTTTGGGTGTATTCTCCAATTTTTGATGCGAATACTGATTCTGGGCGGAGGGGCTGTGGGCGCTTCGGTAGCGCGCCGCCTCATCCGTGAGAAAAACGAAATTGTGATCGTCGAGGGCAGCGAGGAGCAGTGCGCTCAACTGGAGGAAACCCTCGATGCTAAAATTGTTCAGGGGAGTGCCGCCAGCATCCGAACTCTTCAAAAAGCGGGACTCGGCGATGCGGACATGCTCATCGCCGTCACCAACAGCGATGAAGCGAATCTCCTGGGCTGTCTGATTGCCCAGGCGCACTCCAATGTCAAGATCAAGGTGGCCCGGCTTCGAACTCACGAAGTGGACCTGTGGCGATCCGTATGCGGCGGCCAGCTTCTGGGCATCGATCTTGTGATTCATCCCGATCGTGAGACTGCCGATCGCATTCAGCGGGTGGTGGGCCTGCCGGGGATTTCCGACATCCAGGAGTTTGCCGAAGGGAAGGTGAGCCTGGTGGGGATGAACATCGCTCCGGGCAGCTGGCTGGTCGGGAAGACAATGGAGGAATTGAAGAAAAGCGGGCCTCCCCCTAATTCCCTGGTGGCCATGATTTTCCGAGGACAACAAGTGATCATTCCCCGAGGAGATGACCACCTCCGTGCCGGAGATCACGTCTATATTGTTGCCACGACCGATCAGGTTTCGGAAACGTTCAAATTCATGGGCGTGGAGGAGGTCGAGCGAGTCAAGCGAGTTTTCATTATCGGTGGCAAGCAAATCGGGATCGAAGTAGCCCTTGAACTGGAGGAGAAGGGCATTCAGGTGAAGCTGTTCGAACGCGATCTGGGCCGCTGCAAGAGGATCTCCGAATTGGTCAAGGGTACCGTGGTGGTTCATGCTGACGGGACGGATCAGATGACGCTGGTGGAGGAGAACATCGAGGGGATTGATGCCTATCTGGCGCTGACAGGTGATGACGAGGACAACATCATTTCCTCCCTTCTTTCCAAGCGCCTGGGCGCTCGAAAGGCCATCGCCCTGGTGAACCGACTCGACTTTCTTCCCATGGCGCAACTGCTTGGCATCAACTCAATTTTCAGCAGTCGACTGGTGATCGTCGATCGAATTCTACAATTCGTCCGCAAGGGACACATACTCTCGGTTACCACCTTCAGGCAGGAAGAAGCCGAGGCTATCGAGTTGGTGGCTGATGCCGGACCCAAGTTCATTGGCAAGAAGCTCAAGGACTTGCACCTGCCTCGCGGAGCGATCGTGGGTGCCATTTCCCGACCCTCGGGTGAGGTCATGGTTCCGCGAGGCGACTCGGTGATTGAAGCCGGCGACCGAGTGCTACTGTTTTGCCTGGAGCGCCTGGTGCCTGAACTCGAGTCGGCGTTTATCAGTGGGTCGGGAAGAGAAACGGTGTGATCCGCTGGCAAAACCTTCTGCGCATCGTCGGGTTTTTCGTGTTGGCTTTGACGGGAACCCTGGCATTGACGACCGTGTGCGCGCTTTTACTCGGGACTTCGGAGATCGCCCCGCTCGTTTCAGCGACCATTACCGCCGGTGTCCTGGGCGGATTTCTGGTCCTTGCTTTTCGGTCTGCACCTCGGGAGGTCTCTCATCGAGAAGGGATTTTGCTGGTCCTGATCACCTGGGGGGCGTTCAGCGTTCTGGGTGCGCTGCCCTTTTATTTCTCAGGGCACTTTAACGGCTTCACTGATTCCTTCTTCGAGTCCATCTCCGGATTCACCACCACCGGCGCCACCATCCTGGAGGACATTGAAGCCGTCCCCAGAGGGTTGCTCTTGTGGCGCGCCCTCACCCACTGGATTGGCGGTATGGGGATCATTTTGCTGGGGATCGCCATTCTTCCTCTGATCGGAACCGGAGGAATGGAGCTTTACCGCTCGGAATTCTCAGGAGCCAAAAGTGAAAAACTGGCTCCTCGAGTGGCGGAAACGGCGATGGCCTTGTGGAAGCTTTATGTGGCCTTCACCCTGGCGGAATTTGTTGCCCTCCGGTGGGCCGGAATGGACAATTTCGAGGCTGCTTGCCATGCCTTTTCGACCATGGCCACAGGAGGGTTTTCGACTCGCAATGCCAGCATCGAGGCCTTCGCCAGCCCAACGATCGAGGCCATCATCATTTTTTTCATGCTGATCGCAGGCGCCAGTTTTACCCGCCACTATCGCCTCCTGGTGGAACGGCAGCCCAGGGCCTTTTTCGGTGATCAGGAGATTCAATTTTATTTTGCCCTTCTGGCTGGTGGAACTCTGGCCATCGCCACGGTTTTGGCCTTCAATTCCCATGAGCCGTTGGAGGCCGGCCGGGAAGCCCTGTTTCAGGTCGTTTCCATCATGACCACCACTGGTTTTTCAACTGCTAACTTTGAATTGTGGAGCCCCTTTGCCCAGTTGTTGTTGCTGGCACTCATGTTTGTCGGAGGGTGCACGGGCTCCACCGCCGGAGGCCTGAAGGTGGCGAGGCTATTCCTGCTGTTTCGAGTGGTGGCCCGGGAATTTCGCCGAATGGTGGAGCGCCGTGGGGTCTTTGTGGTTCGACTAAACCAGGAAGCCGTCAGTGAGAACGCCATTCAGAGCCTTCTCAATCTGGTCTACATCGCCTTTTTGATCAATTTCGCGGGATGTATGGCCTTGACGGCTTTGGGAGTGGATGTCCTGACGGCCATTTCTGCTGTAGCTGCCTCCATGTTCAATATCGGACCCGGCCTCGGTGGGGTCGGCCCGGCGGAGAACTACGCCCATATGCCGGTTTTGGCCAAATGGGTCCTGAGTTTCTGCATGCTGGCCGGCCGGCTGGAATTTTACACCGTGCTGATCATTTTTACCCGAGCCTTCTGGAGGAAATAGTTTGAGCCAGGACTCTGCATAAATTCTCTACTGCAGTGTCGCCGCCTCCATCTGAGCGAAGCGCTACTTATCTCATTCCTCCCGATGGAACCACGAAGCTGCTGCCTCCTACCTTGACATCGTGAGGCTGTAGCCGGCCCATACCAGGGCCAACCCAAACACCACATGCGCGCCAATGTTTGCAGCGGCACGAAGGTGTTCGGCCTCACGAATCATCAAAAACGTCTCGTAGCTGAACGTCGAGTAGGTTGTGAACCCCCCAAGAAAGCCGATCAAGGCAAACTTTCGCAACTCGGAACTCAATAGCTGACGAGACTCCATGAGGCCGGCCAGTAATCCGATCAAAAGGCAGCCGAGCAGGTTCACTGCCAGAGTCCCGTACGGAAAGGTCGCGAGAGCGACCCTGCGTTGCACGAGTCCGTTCAGTCCAAAGCGGAACAGGGTGCCTGCAAATCCTCCCGAACCAACCAGGGCCGCATTGATCAGGGCTGCTTTCAACCTTGCCCCCGCTCGATTTCCTTCAGCTTCTTGCGAACCTGCGCTTTTCTGTTGAGCAATTCGTCCATCGCGGTAGATTCGGAGTTCTTGGTTTCTTCTTTCTTGATTTCTTCCTGAATCTGGCGGCTGAGGCGTTCGTACTGCATCCTTTGAAGCGCCTGAATGCTGTTTTCAATGGCCTCGGCAAAGAGGTCCAGCTCACCGGACCGGAGTGCCAGGTTCTCAAGGAGATCTCGATCGCTGTCATCGTCGACCAGTTCTCGCAGATGAACGGTCGAAATCGTACCGCCCCCCTTTTGCAGGTGGAAAATTTTTTCAAAAATTGCCTCGGTGCGCAATCCTTCAAACAGCTGGGCCTCCACCTGCTCGAGAGTGGATTGGCACCACTGTTCCTCCAGCACCGCCGCCAATAGGATTTTCTCAGCCGGTGTCACCCGATCCACCAGGAGGGAGTAATTCAAAGGAGGCTGCTTTTCGGTTCGGTGGGGGACCTTTCTCATTTCCGCCAGGATCAGATTCTCGTCCACCTGCAGGCGTGATGCGATGCGCGTCACCTGCTCGGCCTGTTCGATCTTGTTGGGGATCTTTGCCAGGTAGGGCAGGATGCGGGAGACGACCTCTTGTTTTCCTTTAGGGCTGGAAGGAGTTTTTTGCTGTTTCAGGAATTGAGACAGGGCGAAGTCCAGATAGGACTGAGAGTCCTTGAGCTTCTGCTGGTAGGTTTCAGTTCCTTCCCTTCGAATAAAGGTATCCGGGTCCTCTCCCGAGGGAAGCTGGAGAACATTGACGTGAAACCCTTCCTCCAGAAAAAGGTCAATGGAGCGAATGGCTGCCGCCGTTCCCGCCGAGTCGGGGTCATAGTTGGTGATGACGTTGCGCGTGTAGCGGCCCAGCAACTTGACCTGGTTTTGGGTAAGGCTGGTTCCTAGGGACGCCACGATGTTGGGGATGCCAAACTGAAAAGGAACAATGCAGTCAAAGTACCCTTCCACCAGAATGGCAAAGTCGCGCCGGCGAATTTCGTCCCGGGCGACGTTGAGTGGATACAGATGGTTGCTCTTGGTGTACAGCGGGGTTTCCGGAGAGTTGAGGTATTTGGGCAGGCCGTCTCCCAGGATGCGGCCCCCAAAAGCGATCGTTTTTCCCGATAAATCTCTTATGGGAAGCACGATCCGGTTCCGGAAGCGATCATAAACCTGCCCTGAGTCGCCCTCTCTCACCAGGCCGCAGGCCAGAATCTGTTCGACCCGATATCCCTTTTTCTTGAGCTCCTCGAGAAGCCGCTGCCCGGGAGGAGCATAGCCAATGGAGAATTGCTTGACGGTTTGAGCGTTGATTTGCCGACCACTCAGGTAAGAAAGCGCCTCCTTTTTCTGGGGCAACCATCGGCAGTAAATGTCCGTGGCTTGAGCCATGATCTCAAGCAGTAGCTGGCGCTCCTCGCTTCGAGCCCCTGATGCTTTGGTGGCATGGGGAATTGGAATCCCATGACTTTCAGCCAGGTGTTCGATGGATTCCGGGAAGGTCATGTTTTCTATCAACATGATGAACTGAAAGATGTCCCCTCCTGCACCACAGCCAAAACACTTGAAGATTTGCTTCGAATCACTTACCAGAAAGGAAGGAGTTTTCTCGGAGTGGAAGGGGCACAAGGCCGCGTGATCTCTCCCCTTCTTGTCGAGCCGAACATAACCTCCTACCAGATCGAGGATGCCAATGCTGCTGCGCAGCTGATCCACAAAGGTATCGTCGAATCTCATGGCTCTCTTCCCAGCGGCAGGAAGTGACGAAGAACGGAGAGCTTGCATCCCGCCTTCTGTCAGCTGTCAGCTGTCAGCTGTCAGCTTTTCCCTGGTTAATCATACTGGCAATGTACCCTGCTCCGAAGCCATTGTCGATGTTGACCACCGCAACGTTGGGGGCGCAGCTGTTCAGCATGCCTAGCAAGGCTGCCAGGCCTCCGAAGGAGGCTCCATAGCCGATGCTGGTCGGCACCGCGACAATGGGGAGATTCACCAGGCCCCCGACTACGCTGGGCAAGGCTCCATCCATTCCCGCCACCACGATGATCACCCGGCAGGATCGAAGAACCTTTCTTTGGTCGAGGATTCGATGAATTCCCGCGACGCCAACGTCGCAGCAGTGAGTGACCTGGTTCCCCATGAATCGGGCTGTCACCAGGGCTTCTTCAGCGACCGGGATATCCGCTGTGCCGGCGCTGAAAATGCCAATCTTTCCCTTTTCTTCCTGGACAGGCTCACGGAGGACGGTGATGGCCTGGCAGTTAGCGTGAAACTGGCAGGTATCGTAGCGGGATTGGAGTTGGTCGAAAACCTGGGAACCGGCTGAGGTGATGAGGAAATTGGGATTCTGGCCCGCCAGGGCTTCAGCGATCTCGATGATCTGCTGGGGAGTCTTGCCCTTTCCGAAGATGACTTCAGGGAACCCATGGCGGAGGACCCGGTGATGATCGACTTTGGCGAAACCCAGGTCCTGGTAGGGAAGATCGTTCAGGAAGGAGAGAATCTCCTCTTCGCTGATCTCTCCCTCCTTGAAATTATTGAGCGTCTCCTTGAGACGTTTCAGGGTCATCTGGGCTACTTGGAGTCGCCCTGCTCTGCCAGGACAGCCCGGCGACTCAGCCTGATCTTGTTCTGAGCATCGACGTTGAGTACTTTGACCAGCATCCGGTCACCGACTTGCATCTCATCACGAATGTCGTCAACGTGATGCTCGGCGATTTCGGAAATATGCAGCAACCCTTCCGTGCCGGGAAGGATTTCCACGAAGGCGCCGAAGTCGACCACCTTCTTGACCGTTCCCATGTAGGTCTTGCCGGTTTCGGCAGTGGCGGTGATGGCCTCGACCATTTCGATCGCTTTTTTAGCGGCTTCACCATCGGTGGCGGCAATTAGAACGGTACCATCGTCCTCGATGTCGATCTTGACTCCGGTTTCTTCGACGATACCCCGAATGTTTTTGCCGCCGGGTCCGATCACCGCACCAATCTTGGATACGGGTATGGTCAAGGTCGTGATCTGGGGTGCATGGCTGGAAATCGAGGATCGAGGTTCGGCCAGCGATTCGGCCATCTTGTCCAGGATGTGTAGCCGTCCTGCTTTGGCCTGCGAGAGGGCTTCGGACATGATCTGGCTGGTGACTCCGCCGATCTTGATATCCATCTGCAGGGCTGTGATTCCGGTTCTGCTGCCCGCCACCTTGAAGTCCATGTCGCCGTAGTGATCTTCGGATCCGGCGATGTCAGAGAGAATGGCGTAGTTGTCCCCGTCTTTGACCAGCCCCATGGCCACTCCTGCGATCGAAGCCCGAATCGGGACCCCGGCGTCCTGAAGCGCCATGATACCGCCACAGACGGTGGCCATCGAAGAGGAGCCGTTGGACTCCAGAATATCGGAAACGATGCGGACCGTATAAGGAAAGCTTGCTGCGTCTGGCAACACCGGGGTGATGGAGCGTTCCGCCAGGACCCCGTGACCGATGGAGCGTCGACTGGGGCCCCTCAGGAAGGCCACTTCGCCAACGGAGAAGGGAGGAAAGTTGTAGTGGAGCATGAAGGTCTTGGAGGACTCTCCGGTAATGTCATCCAGTCGTTGCACGTCTTGGCCTGTACCCAGCGTGACCGTTACCAGGGCCTGGGTTTCACCGCGGGTGAACAGCGCAGATCCATGGGTGCGGGGAAGAAAGCCCACCTCGGTGGAGATGGCACGAATTTCGTCAAAGCCTCGATCGTCGGGACGCCTCTTGTTCTCCAGAAGTTCAGTGCGGAAAGTCTTCTCCTTGAGCTGGCCAAAGAGGCGTTTCGCCTCAGCTTGCTTTTTTTCATCTTCCCCGGCCACGGCTTGAATCATCTCATCCCGGTGAGCCTTCATTTTCTTTTCCCCGGCCAGCTTTCCTTCGGTATGAAGCGCCTCGAGGATTCCCTGTGTGGCCTTCTCCTCCAGCTCTTTTTGAAGTTCCGTGTCCACCGCTACGGGTTCCACCGGCCGCTTTTCAATCTTGAACCGGTCTCCCAGCTCCTTTATCTTGGCGATCACTTGGCGGATGGCTTGGTGGCCGAACTCCAGGGCCTCCACGATTTTCTCCTCTTCCACTTCGTAGGCAGCGGCCTCCACCATGACAATGGCCTCATCGGTCCCTGCTACAACCATGCTCAGGTCGCTGTTCTCCAGTTGCGGAAAGGTGGGATTGAGCACGAATTGACCATCAATCAGGCCAACCCGGACAGCGCCGATAGGATTATGAAAAGGAATATCCGACACATGCAAGGCGGCAGAAGCGCCATTGAGGGCTAAAACATCCGGGTTTACCTCGGCCTCGGCGGATAGAACCGAGGCGATGATCTGGGTTTCACAACGGAAACCCTCCGGGAAAAGGGGTCGTAAAGGACGATCAATCAAGCGGCTGGTGAGAACCTCCTTTTCAGTCGGCCTTCCCTCACGCTTGAAGAATCCTCCCGGTATTTTCCCTGCCGCATAGGCGTACTCTCGATAATCGCAGGTCATCGGGAAAAAATCGATTCCCACTCGGGGGGTGGAATCGGCACAGGCGGTTGCCAGCACCGTGGTATCACCATAACGCAGCAGCGCGGCTCCATCGGCCTGTTTGGCCACTTTGCCCATTTCAATGGAGAGCTCACGATCTCCGAAGGGCAGGCTTATTGTTTCACTCATTTGAATTACTTCCTCTCAGACCCAACCATGGGCCTAGCTCTGTAGTCCGAATTGTGTATGGGTTCTCGACATGGATGATCCAGGGCGATACCGTGGAGAGCCTATACATAATTCGGACTAGGGTTAACATTTCGGGCAGATAGCACAGCTCAAACAGTGGATCACATGGGGTGGGAAATATGCGGGACGATCAAGAAAGCTTGAAAAATTGCGGTCCCCGGTCCTATTTCCGGATTCCCAGCCGCTCGATCAACTCCTTGTAGCGGTTGAAATCCATCCTTTTTAGATAATCCAGCAAGCGCCGACGCTGTCCCACCAGCTTGAGCAGGCCGCGGCGGGAATGGTGGTCTTTTTTATGGGTCTTGAAATGTTCGGTAAGATAGCTGATTCGTTCAGTCAGAATAGCAACCTGCACCTCCGGCGATCCGGTATCGGTCCCGTGGAGCTGGTAGCTCAAGATGATCTCGCTTTTCTTCTCTTTAACTAAAACCATTACTGACCTTTTCTGTTAACTTCAAGGAAAGAAGACAAGCTACCAGAAAAGGACCCTCAAGTAAACCGTTGTACTGCGTGAGGGTTCTCCCTCTTAAGGTCCCCAGAATGCAGCATTCGGGCGCTAACCTGCCTTTGGGTGACTGGACCGATAGACCCGAAGCAGCTCGTTGATGGAAAGGTGAGTGTACTTTTGAGTGGTGGAGAGGCTCTTGTGTCCCAGAAGTTCCTGAATGCAGCGCAGATCGGCTCCGTTGTTGAGCAGGTGGGTGGCAAAGGAATGGCGGAAAAGATGAGGGTGTACGTTCAGGAGGAGCGCACTCTTTTTCATGTACTGCTGGAGATTGCGCTCGATGGAACGGGCGGAGAGCCGACCCCCCCGTAGATTCAGAAAAAGGGCGTTGGGTTCGTGTGCTGATTTTTGACGCCGAAGCAGGCTTCGCCTCCGAGTCAGGTAGCCGCGAAGCACTTTTTCTGCTTTCCCCCCAAAGGGAACCAGTCTTTCCCGTTTGCCCTTTCCATAGACCTTGACCAGCCGCCGGTCCAGAGAGAGATCCTCCACGTTGGCCTGGACCAACTCGCTGACCCTGAGCCCGCTTGCGTACAGGAGTTCCAGGATCGCTCGGTCTCTCACTCCCCGGTCTGTGTTGGCGTCCGGGAGCCTCAGGATGGTCTCCACCTCGCCGAGCGAGAGAAAGCGCGGCTTTCGGTCCGGCAGGCGGGGGTTTCGGACCAGGCGTGCCGGGTTGGAACCCACTTTTCCCTGACTGTATAAAAATCGATAAAAAGAGCGAATGGCCGCCAATTTCCGAGCGATCGAGCTCTTGGCATTTTTTCTCTGGTGCAGGTGAGAAAGAAAGTCACGAATGGTGATGTGATCAATTTCTGCTGGATCAACCGGGCGGCTCTTGCCGTCCCGGGTGAGGTAGTCGTCAAATTCGAGCAGATCCCGACGGTAATTCTTGATCGTATGGGGAGAGTAGTTTCTCTGAAACTCCAGGTAGCTTAGAAAGGACCGGATGGAGTCTTGCATGGATAAATCAACTTAAGCACCTGGGCCTGACAGGCCCAGGTGCCGTTGCATGTTTCACGGATAGAACCTTGAAGTCAGGGCAAGGCGCCGAGATTCAAGGAAGGTGAAACCTTAACCCTGAAACGTTAAACGTGAAATAAGCCGGCAACGGCTTATTTCACCTTGATTGCGTATGCCTTCATTTTGCGATGCAAATGGGTCCGTTCCATTCCGATGGCGGTGGCCGTACGCGAAACGTTGCCCTTGTTCTCAACCAGTTTTTCCAGAATGAACTGGCGCTCGAACTCCTCTCGAGCCTGCTGCCATTGCTGAGGGCTCACGCTTCTTTTTCTGGAAGCGGTCTTGAGAATGGATGAGGGGAGATCAAACAGGGTGACCTTGTCAGCCTGCACCATTATTACGAGTCTTTCCACCGTGTTTTTGAGCTCCCGTACATTGCCGGGCCAATCGTATGTTTGCAGCTTTTTCATGGCTTCGGAATGGATCCGCTTCTTACGTTTCCCGTACCGATGGCAAAAGTCTTCCATGAAGAAATCTACCAGTTCCGGCACGTCCTCCTTTCTTTCCCTCAGCGGCGGGACTTCAAAAGGAATGACATTGAGGCGGAAAAAGAGGTCCTGTCGGAAGTGTTCCTCCTCCATCTCCCGCTCCAGATCCTTATTGGTGGCGGCGATGACGCGTACATCGACCTCGATAGCTTCATGGCTGCCGACTGGATAAAAGCGCTGCTCTTCCAGGACTCTTAACACCTTGGCCTGGGTCTTGAGGCTCATATCCGCCACCTCGTCGAGAAACAAGGTCCCTTGGTCGGCCAGGCCGAACTTGCCTTTTCGACTTTCCGTAGACCCCGTATAGGCGCCCTTCACACTGCCGAAGAGTTCACTTTCAATCAGATCCTCTGGGATGGCCGCGCAATTCACTTCGATGAAGGACTGGTCTTTGCGGGAGCTGTTCAGGTGAATCAACCTGGCCACCAACTCCTTCCCTGTGCCGTTCTCCCCGTAAATCAGAATCCTTCCCTCCGTGGGTGCTGCGTATTCCACTTGCTGGCGCAGAGCTTTCATGGGAACGGAACTCCCGATCATGGCGGTTTCCTGGCGGATGAAGCTCTTGAGGTTTCGGTTTTCTTTTTCCAGTTGTTTTTGCTTGAGGGCGTGTTCCAGCACCAGCATGACCTTTTCCAGGGACAGGGGCTTTTCGATAAAGTCGAAGGCACCCAGCTTGGTGGCCGTTACGGCCGTTTCGATGGTTCCGTGTCCGGAGATCATGATGACGTACTGGCCCGGAAGCCGACTTTTGATTTCCTTGAGTACCTCGAGCCCGCCCTTTCCGGGCAGCCAGATGTCGAGAAACACCGCATCGTATTTGTTTTTTTCCAGTTGTTCCAGGCAGATCTCTCCCGAAGCCGCACTGTCGGCCAGGTATCCTTCATCTCCCAGGATCTGCTGAAGGGAGGTTCGCAGGTTGGCTTCATCGTCAACCACCAGAACTCTTGCATTACTCATTGGCTTTTCCCTATCCCACCGGGAGTTCCACGATCAGCCGGGTACCCTGGGGTTGATTGGGTTCCGCCCGGACAAAACCATTGTGCTCGGAAATTATCTGGCGAACAATCACCAGGCCCAGGCCCGTCCCCTTTTTCTTGGTGGAAAAATAGGGAAGAAAAAGGTTCTCATAGCCCTCTGGGGTAATTCCGATTCCATTGTCCTGAAACTCGATCGTCACCGTTTCGCGGCCATCATTAAAATGGGTCCGAATCAAAATGGACGGACTTGTTGTCGCTTCCGAGAGGGCGTCAAGGGAGTTGTCGATCAGGTTGATGAAGGCTCGTTGCATCTGTTGAGGATCGAGGCGCACCTGTTCGATCTTGGGATCGAAGATCTTCCTGATATGGACCTTTTCAAGGCCTCCATCGTAAAGCGACAGCGTCTGTTCGATGAGCTGATGGAGCTTGACCTCCACCGGTTTGCAGATGGGCAGCCGTGCAAAGCGGGAAAACTCCTCCACCAGATCTTTCAAGCTCTCCGCTTCCGCCACGATGATTCGCATGGAGTCGACCAGGACCTTCCGAAACTCCTGTACTTCCCGATCAGGAGAAATGGACTGCAGGAGCTTGCCAAAACGTTTTTCCACCCGTTCAGCAGATAGCTGGATAGGGGTGAGAGGGTTTTTGATTTCATGGGCCAGTCTTCGGGCAACCTCCTGCCAGGCCGCGAACTTTTCAGACTTGATCAACTCTGTCAGGTCGTCCAGGACGATGAGGTATTCGGATTCTTGCTGAACGAGCACCGGCTTGGAGGTAATAGTGGTGGCTACATGCAGCTGGCGATTGCCCTGTTTGAAGGTCACTTCCTTCCGACAAGTTCCGTACAACCGGGACCGTTTCTTGATGGAGGCGAGTTCTCCATACAACTGGGGATCCGTGATCTCCCGAAGAGGCCGATCGAGGGCCTTCTCGCGGCTGACCTGCAGCATTTCAAGAGCCGCTTCGTTAACCGCCCGAACCACATTGGATTCATCAATGCTGATGACACCGGTGGCGATATTGTGAAGGATCGTTTCAATATAGCGCCGGCGTTCATCCAGGCGCACATTGGTTTCCCGAAGCTCATCATTGGTTTCTTCCAGCTTTTGCCGGCTCTGTTTTATTTCCTCCGCCATTCGGTTGAAGGATTCCACGAGTATGCCCAGTTCATCCACGGCCGGCACGTCCACGCGGTGACCCAGATTGCCGGCCGCCAGCTGGCCTGCGCCTTCAGCCAGTGCCTCCAGGGGGACCGTGATCCTTTTGGCAATATAGGTCCCAAGCCACACGAAACCAAAGACCACCACCAGTGTCGTTAAACCGAGTATGGAAAAATAGTTGAGTTCGAGTTGCTGGACGCTTTCCTTGATGGCTTCATACTTGGCGGAGGCTTCATCGACCTGGATGCTGTGAAAAGAAATACTTTGAGGAATCACGAACTGGACAAAAAGTGCCGCCCTGGCGGAGCCGGATGAATCGAGGACGGGAACCCCCACAATTCCGTGGTCAACATCGACCCGCCGGACCACCTGGTAGTGGTCCGAACCGCCGATGACCTGCTCGAGCAGGGTCGTGGAGGGCCGACTCCGGGACCAGGCACCCCTTTGCAAGCGCTCTTCCCCCTCGCTATCCAGTACCAGGGTACCTTCAAAGCCAAACCCTTCGAGCGTTGCCTGGAACGAGCGGGTCGGCTCCAGCGTTTGTGGATCCATTTGTTGGGCCACCAGCTGGGCT
>JAPYTY010000031.1 GCA_029942065.1 Acidobacteriota bacterium
ATAGAGACCCTGGACGGTGCGCCGATCGGGGTCGATGGACTGAGCGGTGAAGGAGTAATGTAGTTTGACGCCCCGTTTCTTGCTTTGTGCGTCCATCCACACGGCGGGGGTACGTCCCTCTCCTGCCGGTTCCGGACTGGTGGTAAAAAACTCAATCTCGATCTGGTCCCGAAGGCCCCGCTCTTTGAAGTAACTATCCAGCATCCACTGGGCTTCGTAGGGCGCGGGCGGACACCGGTAAGGACCGGACGGAATTCCAACCAGAATGCGTCCCTTTTCAAAGGACCGGAGAGTCTTCTGTAGACTCACCGCGGCATCCAGTTCCCAGCTGTGCTGAGCTGCTTCGGTGAACCCGGGCAGCAACTCGGGCGCGGTTCGCAGGCCGAGAGAAATGATGAGATGGTCGTAGGTGAGTGGGCCGCTATCCAGAATCACTTCTTGACGCTGGGGATCAATCCCCTGAATCTCGGCTTGCAGGACCCTGACATTGTGCCGTTCGAGTCGCTTGAGCTTGCGGGTGATGTCCTGAGGACGTCGTGCTCCCACCATCAGGAAGAGGAAACCCGGCATGAAAACATGATCGGAGCGTCGATCCACCAGGGTGACCTCATGACCTTTCCCCAGTGTCCGGGCCAGTTGAGTAGCGGCGACCAAGCCGCCGCTCCCACCTCCCAGCACCACGATTCTGTGTCGAGGGTTGGTGATCGGTGTGGGTGCCTGGCGACGTAGATCCCGCAGGCGTGTCCTTTGCAGCCACCGCTGGTCCTGGAGGCCGTCTCCGGTGAGTTCCCTGCCGAACCGGGAGGTGAATCGCAAGAACCGAGTGATCCAGCCGTCGGCCGAGTACTTGAGCCGCTCAAGAGGTCCACTGGAATGACCGGCAAACAGAAACGTCAGGAGTACTGAAAGAAATCCTACACCCAGAATCGCAGTCAGCATGGACTCTCCAGAAGTTTAGCCCGGCCTATGCATCATGCGGGCTAACGAAGAAAGGTGTCTTCCCGTCCCAGTTTCGAAACCACCTCGGTGAGGGAAACTTGCGCGGGTTCCCCCTTCTCAAAAAGGCCGATCTGGTGGAGAAACTCTCCAATCTGTGCATGGTCCCGGGGACTAATCGCCTTGTAAGGTGGCGACGGATCTCCCATATCGATGTCGAAGTGTTTTAAAGCCGCCTTCATCACCGGCGGCAGTCCGTAGGCCGCCCATTTAGCGGGAAACATGGAGTAAAACCGCTGCCAGTATTTTGCCTTTTCCTGATCTCCCTCTCGAAAGGCCTTGACCACTCGTGCACCGATTCGGGTTCCCGGAGGCGGCATGGTGGCACCCGATCCGCCCATGACCAGGGTCATCAAAAGTGGCTGCATGGTCGTGAAATACCGCGCGTTTCCACCCAGTTCTATCTCCTCGATCATCCTGGTGATCTTGATGATATCCCGGGAGCTTTCCTTGAAGGCGCAGACGTTAAAGATATCGCTGAGGCGTATGGTAGTTTCCATGTCCGGATCTGCGCCCGGCCCTGGGTTATGGTAGGCAATCACAGGAACGGGACTGGCCATTGCGATCTCGGTGAAGTAGTCGATTAATTCCCGCATGGTGGGCTGCCCGCCCCAGGGTCGAAGCGGCATCAGCACCTGGATCATGTCGGCGCCCACATCTGCGCAGTATTCGGCCAGTTCGATGGCCCGCCCGGGAGAAGGATGGGATGCGCCGAGGATGACCGGGATTCGTTTCTCCACCATCTCGGTGGCTATCTTCATCAGTTCTTTGCGTTCCTGGACCGAGAGCATGGTGTACTCGGCGGCTTCGACCGCGGCGATGGAAATAGCATCCGCGTCTTCAATAATGAAGTCGATTTCCTTTTTCAGAGCTCCATAATTGATCCGGCCATCTTCATGAAAGGGGGTCAGACATGCTCCAATGATCCCGCTGAAGGAGGGAAGAGATGACGGTTGAGTTTTCATTATGGTGGTTGGGTCTGCAGTTTAAAGTCGCGGTTTTGGTTTGTCAAGAATGGCTCGTGTGGGCCCCCGGAGGGCTGATGTGTTCCAGTTGTCGTTTCTGAATTATCAATCCATTGACAGGCCTCAGACCTGTAATTAAACTCTGGTGCATCAGGGACGGATGAGTGAGGAGGCTGCCATGAAAATTGATGTGTTTTGCCATATTTTGACTCCACGGTTCAATGAAAAGCGTCTGGCTATGGCTCCACCCGCCATGAATCTGGCGGCGCGGATCAAAACCATGCCGGCCATCATCGATCTTGAAGAGAGGTTCAGGATCATGGATAGGTTCGAGGACTATGTCCAGATATTAACCGTGGCCAATCCTCCTGTGGAAATCATTGCCAACCCTGAAGATGCCGTGGAAATATCCCGGATCGCCAACGATGAGATGGCGGAACTGGTGACGAAACATCCCGATCGCTTTGTGGGAGGCGTGGCCTGTCTTCCCATGAATAACCCGGATGCTGCCCTGAAGGAGATAGACCGGGCCATCAAGGACCTGGGTCTCAAGGGTGTTCAGGTCTTTACCCACGTCAAGGGCCGTGCCCTGGATCACCCTGATTTTCTGCCGATTTTTGAGAAAATGGCGGAATACGACCTGCCCATCTGGCTGCACCCGGGACGGAACGCCAAGTTTTCCGATTATCCGGCTGAGGATGGTTCTCTCTATGATATCTGGCACATATTCGGCTGGACCTACGACAGCACGGCCGCCATGACGCGCCTGGTGTTTACCGGCATCTTCGACAGGTTTCCCGATCTTAAGATCATTACACACCATCTGGGTGGGTTGGTTCCCTACACCTACGGAAGGATCATTCAGGGCTACAACAAGGTGGGGAAGAGATCCGAAGAGGGAAGGAAACTTCTGGATAGGCTTGAGCGGCATCCCAATGACTACTTCAAGATGTTTTATGCAGACACGGCCACCAATGGTTCGGTGGCGGCCCTGGAGTGTGGAGTCCGTTACTTTGGTCCGGACCGAGTCCTGTTTGGAACGGATATGCCCTTTGACTCGGAAGGAGGCTCCGTTTTTGTCGGCGAAACCATCCAGACCATCGAGGAAATGCAGGCCTCCGAAGAGGATAAGCAAAAGATCTATGAGCAGAACATAAAACGGCTTCTACACCTGTAAGTGGTCCGTTGCATTTGATGTGATATGATTAGAGTCAGTTCTAGAAATACCAGCTCGATTTCACCGTGGAACGTACCTAGATTTTTGGCGGCAGTTTCGGTGTTAACTAGGGAGAGGAATCATGGATAAGCTTTTTGGCGCAGCGATATTGCTTCTCAGCCTTGGAATGGTTCAGGCCCAGGAAGAAGCCCCGGCCCAAGAAGAGGCCCCGGCCCAGGAGGAAGCTCCGGTCCAAGGGGAAGAGGAAATCAAAAGGACCTCCATCCTGCTTGCTTCTCCCACGGTACAGCCGGGACAGAGGACGTATGTAACCATCCTTCTCTCGAATGAGGCCGACATCTCGGTGTCTCAAATGGAACACTGGCTGGAATTCCCCAAGAGTAAGCTGACCTACTTGAGCACGCGAGCGGGAATCGCCGCGGATCTGGCTGGGGCGACGGTGAAGGCCGACACCCAGGAGTCAGATGGCGATATGGTCACACTCCACCTGTCGGTGCAGGGTGGATCAGCCATTCCGGACGGTCCCGTTGCTGAAATCACCTTTAATGTGGCCGAAATCATACCCGAAAACCTCATCCTGCCTCACCGCCTGGAGGCCTCCAGTGTAGATGGAGAGCGCATCGAGGAGGTGGAGTTCGCGGACGCCCTTTTGAAGATCTCGCATGTCCTTCCGGATGCGCCCCCGGCCATCTTCAGCTGCTTTTTCTATATGCACTGAGGAGCGCTGGTCTTCGACCAGCGCGTTTCACGTTCCACGTTTCAGGTTTCACGTTCCAGGTCGGCGCGATCTTACACCTCACCTCTAATCCATCGCTGTGCAACCGAAACGGGAGAGTGGCACGGTTTAGTAGCGGCCGCTTATTAGACCGACTCCCCCACTCCGGACTCTTCATTCTGTCTTCCTGCCTTCTGCCTTCTAACCCCTTTCTCCTGCCGTTTCCCCCCATACCCCCTGTGGGTATGATAGTGCTATACTGTCTCAGCCACGAGAGGTCTAATGAAAAACAGACTGGGCATCTTTTTGTTGAGCAGCATCATGATTGCTGCCTTGCTGGGCGGTTGGTTCGGGGAACCACTGGCGGCGAGTCCTCCACTTGAAAGTGATACCAGTCGTCTGCTGAAGACCTTCACTGCGGCTCTGGCGACTGTCCAGGAAAACTACGTCGACCCCGTTCCCACGGAAGAATTGATTGAGAGTGCGGTTCGCGGTCTACTGCGAACTCTTGACCCTCATAGTTCCTTTTTCAGTGTCTCCGATTACAATCGGCTTCAAGAGGAACAAAGGGGGAGATACTACGGTTTGGGGATCACCATTCGGTCCGAATCGCCGGGAAGTGGCAGGGTGGCTATTGTGGAACCCCCGTCTCCCGGGACCCCCGCCTACAAGGTTGGCCTGAGAGCCGGAGATGTCATTTCCAAAATCGAAGGGGTTCCCATCGACGACTGGGACCTCAATGGGGATGTTATCCCCAATTTGAAGGGTCCAAAAGGCACGGCAGTCAATATCACCATTGAGCGTCCGGGAGAACCGGAACCCATTGAACTGAGTGTCATTCGTGACGAGATTTCCTTGTACACGATCAAGTATGTCTTCCGACTCGACAACGAAATCGGTTATGTCAGGGTCAACAAGTTTTCTGAAACGACGGGCGCGGAACTGGATGAGGCCCTGGAAGATTTGGATGAGGGCAGCCTCAAGGGTCTTGTTCTGGATCTGCGTGATAATCCGGGAGGCGCCTTGAGCCAGGCACTGGCGGTCTCGGATAGTTTTCTGCGAAAGGATCAGCTCATTGTGAAAACCCGGAATCGTAGTGGCCGGGGGCGCGAGTATCGTGCTGAAGATGGTAGTAAGCACGAGTATCCGATGGTGGTTTTGATCAACCGCAACAGTGCCAGTGCCAGTGAAATCGTTTCCGGAGCTTTGCAGGACCATGATCGAGCACTCATTGTAGGTGAGACCAGCTTTGGAAAGGCCCTGGTTCAGACCATCTTCCCCTTGGAAGGGAACAGGGGGTTGGCGCTGACCACAGGACGATACCTGACGCCGAGCAATCGTTTGATTCAGCGTGACTACTCCGACAGTTTTTACGAGTATTATTTGACTCGTTCGGACAATCCAGAAGCGGAAAGTAAAAATTTCCAAACCGATAGTGGACGGACGGTTTTCGGAGGGGGAGGGATCGCCCCCGATGAAGAAGTCGGCATGGGCCGCTACAGCAGCCTGGTGAGAGCCATTGATCGGAAGCGGCTCTTTGTCGAATTTGGTGCGAAGCTGGTCAAAGGCGATATCCAGTCCGATGTCCATTATCAACTGGACCGTGAGGAACAGCTAAATCTGACGGACGAGGAACGCAGGCAGCGAATTGAGGAACTGGCAATAACGGAGGAGACTCTGAGGCTCTTTGAGGACTTTTTGCGAGAGAAAGAAGTGGTTGTGACGAATGAGGGGTTGGAGGAGAACCGCCCGGTCATCACAAACCGTTTGATGCGGGAAGTGGTTTTAAGGCTTTTCGGTGATGAAGAGAGTTTCAGGATTGCGCTGGAAATCGACAACCAGTTGCAAAAGGCGATCCAGCTTTTGCCCGAGGCCACGGCCTTGATGCAAACGAATGTTTCGGGATTGTAAGATCAGACAATTAAATCCTGTTCTTTGGTGTGGGGTGAATGTGCATCGGGACGCATATATACTCATAGCGCTGGCTGGTAGTGGACTGCTTGTCCTTTCCGGTTGTAGTTCTTGGCGTGCCGATGCTCCCCAGCTGGTCAGCAACGAGACAACCCCGCCTGTGGTTGCGCCGGTAACCGAGGTTACCTCACGGGATGAAACTCCTGATGAGGCAACCCTCCAGAATGACGATCCCACCGATCTACTGCTTCAAAAAGCTATGGAGCGATTTGAAGAAGGAGAAGGGCTTTTTGAGGCGGGAGACTTTCAGGAAGGTCGAATCCACTTTCAAGAGGCGCTCGATAGCCTCAAGAACTCGGGGTTTCAATTCTTTTTAAATCCACATCTGGAACGAGCCTACTATGATTTGCTCGGAAACATTCAGGAGTTGGAACTCCAGGTCTGGATGGATCCATCCCGAATCCAGCCTCCGCTGGTCTCCACTCCATTGGATGAAATTGCCGATCTCAATCTTTTTGCCATTCAGGTTGATCCACATCTTAGAGAAAAAATTAGTCGGGATCTTCTCGATGCACGCTTCGATATTCCCGTGGTGGTGGACGACAATGTTCTCCGGATGTTGAACTACTACCAGACCCGGGGTCGCAAGTCCATGGAAGAGGGGATAAGACGGTCAGGCAGGTACATGCCCTTGTTCCGGCAGATCTTTGAGGAAGAGGGTGTTCCCCAGAGCATGATTTACATGGCCCATGTCGAGAGCAATTTCAAGCCCAGTGCCTATTCCCGAGCCGGAGCCAGGGGAATCTGGCAGTTCATGGTGGCAACGGGGCGAGGCTATGGTCTGAAACGGGACTGGTGGATCGATGAGCGAGCCGACATCCCCAAATCGACCCGGGCCGCTGCCCGGCACCTCAAGGACCTCTACCAGGAGCTTTCGGATTGGAATCTGGTGATGGCGTCCTACAATGCCGGCATACGCAGAATCCTGAGAAATCAGAAGCGATACGGACCCATCGATTTCTGGACCATGGTCAAGAGAAAGTTGCTTCCCCGTGAGACCCGGAACTTCGTCCCTTCGATCCTGGCGGCGATGATTGTGTACCAGAATCCGGAACTTTATGGTTTCAATGTTAAGCCGGATGATCCAATCGAGTTTGAAACCGTGGGTGTTTCAGATCAGGTGGCACTCGAGGTCATCGGTGCTGAGATCAATGTTCCTGTGGGCGCGTTAATGGAATTGAACCCCGAGTTGAGGAGGGGCATTACTCCTTTTGATCAGGCAGATTACGAGTTGAAGGTACCCCTGGGCAAAGGAGAGCTTTTAATCGAGCGCCTGGCAGCCCTCCCTGCCGAGAAAAAAGCGCAATTTTTGCATCACAAGGTCCGACGTGGGCAGACGCTTTCTGTTATTGCTCGACAATACTCCTCCTCGATTCAAGCCATCGCACAGGTCAATCGAATCCGGAATATCCACAGACTTCGAGAGGGTCAGGATCTCATGATTCCTCTCTCAGGTACCTTTTCGGGAGTGGGCTTCGTGCCGGCCAGTCGACAGAGGCCTGACAACTACGTGGTTCGAAGAGGAGATTCCCTTTCCAGAATCGCCTCCATGTACGGAGTGACGATCAAAGACCTTCTTCGTTGGAACAACTTGAAGGCCAGTGGGATTATCTATCCCGGCCAGACGATCCGGGTCCTGGCTCAGACTGTATCAGGCGGCCAAGGGTCGTTACGCACGGATACTGGAGACCGTTGAAATTTTGCAGTTTTTCCCATCGGGATCGTGCCCGATTCGGACTTGTACTCCCCGACGATTCGATCGTTGACCTGCCACAGGCGGTTCAGTCACTTCTGGGTAAACCGGATTCACTGGTCGATTCCCCGGATCTGAAGTCCTGGCTTTCCCAGGGCGCGGTGGCGATGGAATCGGCCCAGGAAATTCTGAGGCTTCTCGAAGGAGGCGCTGAAGTAGATTCCGGGGCGGTCTATGAGAAGGACCAGGTCAGGCTGCTGGCGCCCATCCCGAATCCTGGCAAGATCATTGCGATCGGACTGAACTATCGGGACCATGCAGAGGAACAAAATGTTCCTTTGCCCAAGAGTCCTCTGATTTTTGCTAAATTTCCTAGTAGTCTGATCGGTCCCGACGATGAAATCCGATTGCCCGAAATAAGTCAGAAGGTCGATCCTGAAGCTGAACTGTGTGTGGTGATGTTAAAAAATGGGAGGGGTTTTTCCAGCGAAAGTGCGCGGGACGCTATTGCCGGATATACCGTTGGAAACGATGTTAGTGCAAGAGATTTGCAATTCTCGGACCGGCAGTGGGTTCGGGGGAAATCCTGTGATACCTTCGCTCCTTGTGGCCCTTTTCTGGTAACGGAAGATGAGCTTGAGGATCCCCACCAGCTCGATATCGACCTGCGATTGAATGGGAACCTTCAGCAGTCCTCCAATACCAGGAATCTGATTTTCGATTGCTATACGCTGGTGTCCTATATCTCCCAGACCATTACCCTGGAAACCGGGGATCTGATTTTCACCGGGACTCCTGACGGCGTCGGAGTGTTTCGAAATCCGCCTGTTTTTCTGAAATCGGGAGATGTCGTGGAAGTGAAGATTGAAAAGATCGGAACTCTGAGAAACCGAGTGTCTTAGCCCGTATCCCGAACGAAAGCGTAAAGATCTTTCTTTTTCTGAAATCCAAGCCGTCGATATAATTGGTGCGCGCCTTGGTTGGCCTCTGATACAGAAAGCGTGATCTGGTCGAGTCCGGATTGTCGAGCCTCCTGGAAGTATCTTTTCAGAAGTCCTGATCCGATTCCCATGCCCTGACAATCGGATCTTACCGAGATCTGCGGAATCATGCCCGTTCTGGCTGCAATCCTCGAGGTCAACAAAACGGCACAGAGATCTCCTTCGGAATCCATGGCGACCCAGCTCGCCTCAGGACTGAAGGTGCCGCAACTGGGATGATGGACCAGGTTATGCAGAAAACGGCTGCAGCCTTCCGGGGATTGGTAATCGTAGCAAAGTAGACGATCCGGAGAACCTTGATAGCTGTTGTAGATGATTTCAACGGCTGAACTGGAAAACCTCTTCTTCCACCTGGAGAGGCGGAATTCTTTGAGTTTATCAGTCTCGCATGGCTCATTTTTGTACTGGCCAAGACTCAGGGAGAGAAAGTGGCGTTCCATGGTCGTGAACCCACGACTCTCAAACAGGGGTGCCAAATCACAATTGAAGGAAAACAGCTGACTCTCGACTCTTCGAATGCTGGCGCTGGAGTTCAGAGATTGAAGAATCTTGTCCAGTAGATGGGAGTAGGTTTCGGTTGTGGCGCATTCGGAGTGAACGTAGATATTTCCGATATAGGCAACCGGATGATTCACCACATAGTAGGAATAC
The DNA here is from genome assembly GCA_029942065.1 of Acidobacteriota bacterium. Taxonomy (GTDB): domain Bacteria; phylum Acidobacteriota; class UBA6911; order RPQK01; family JADFOI01; genus JAPYTY01. The sequence continues at coordinate 9,170 of JAPYTY010000031.1, forward strand.
CCTGAAACCTTCCCCTGATCGGTTCGAATGGCCCAGCCTGGTAGGCTGCGAGAAGAGACATATTTTCTGATCAAGGATACGGCAGGCTGGTAGTCCCAGAAGAGTTCCTCCCGCCAGCACTGGATTTCCTGCTGAAAAACATCCTCAAGCTGCTCGGAGTCGACCTTGGCCAGTCCCACGGCATCCATGCAATTTATTGTACAGCGAATAGCGCTGGTCTTCGACCAAGGAATCCACAGACCACAGACAGGGGATCGTGATCCATTTCCTCTGATATTGGGTCCAGAGGGTGGGAGACGCCTCGGACGCTGGTCTCCGACCAGCGCGTTCCACGTTCCCGTTTCCACGTTTCACGTCCCATTTTGGCACGATCCTGCAGCCTGTTGTAGGGGCGCACGGAGTGCGCCCACAGCAAGGACCGGGAAGCTAAGAAGGGCGGGCCGTGAGCCCCTACTAGCGCCACGCTTGATCCAGTCAAAAGTGTATTTTCTGAACATCCTTTCTACAGGAAATTCTGAGTTCACTTATCCGAAGCCCTGTAGGGGCGATGTCAGACCCATTGACGGTAGGGCGCCCTCGGTGCCAAATTTTTAATCCTGGGGCTCACGCCCCAGGCTATTTCACGCACCCCTTCGGGGTTCTGGACCCCATACTACAAGGACCTTTCCTGCCCTCCCTGGAGGGAGAACCCGAATTTGTAAGGGATGTTCTGAAAACGAATACCTCAGATCGCTGATTCCGGAGGTCGAAAGCACGAATGCACGGGCGCTCGACAGCCCGGGAGGAGCAAAGCGACGAACCGGGTTGCCACACCTTCCAGATAAGCCCTATAATTTGCGGCGGTATGAACGTCAGGAGCCAAAAACGCCAGATGAAAGTCACCGAGGCACTCCAACGCCTCTTCTACTGAAATAGCCCGGTTTATGCATAGTACCGGCCAAAACTAGAGCTGAAGATAGGGAATTATGAAGTTTGCCAAGAGATTCGACCAGATTTCCGCCTCTCCCACGATGGCGGTGATGCAGGAGGCACAAAGACTCAAAAAACAGGGGGTTGACGTTATCGACTTGGGACCAGGTGAGCCGGACTTCGGAACACCTGATTCCATCAAGGAGGCGGGGATTGCGGCGATCCGAGAGGACTTTACCAAGTATACGGCTGCAGCTGGTATTCAAGAGCTGCGCCAGGCAGTGGCTGATCGATACAACCTCCAGTGGGGAACAGAATTTTCGGCAGCCAATGTGGTGATTTCCTGCGGTGCCAAGCACTCCATTTACAACGTCTGCATGGCCATCTTCGAGGGAGGCGACGAGGTGCTCCTGCCGGCTCCCTACTGGGTCACTTTCCCTGAGGCCATCAAGATGACAGGGGCCTCACCACAGGAAATTGTGACGTCCGAGGAGAACGAGTTCATCCTCGGAGTCCAGGATATCGAGGAAAGGATCGGCTCCAATACCCGAGGGCTGATTATCACGACACCGAACAATCCGACCGGGGCGGTCATACCCGGCCCCATGTTGAAGGAACTGGTGGATCTGGTTCGGAGCCGTGGAGTGTTCACGCTCTTTGACGAGTGCTATGACTTTTTTGTGTACGGCGAAAAGTCCCACGTATCGGCTGCTTCATTGGTGGGGCCTTCCGACGATTTTTTCGCCATCCTGGGATCCGTTTCCAAAACCTATTCCATGACGGGTTGGCGTATTGGCTATTGTATTGCCCATCCCGATTTGATCAATAAGATCGCGGAGTTTCAAAGTCATCAGACCGGCAACCCTACCTCCATTTCCCAGAAAGCCGCTCTGTTTGCCATGGGAACGGGCCCTGAACTGATCGCTGAAATGAAACAGGAGTACGAGAAAAGAAGGGACTTCGTTTTGCCTGCGCTTCAGGCGATTGATGGCATTTCCTGCGTAAGACCGGACGGCGCCTTTTACCTGTTTCCCAATGTCAGCGAGTGCATGCGGAAAACGGGTATCGGGACTTCTGAGGAGTTCGCCAAGTTCCTGATCCAGGAGGCCCGGGTGGCCACCGTGCCAGGTTCCGCCTTTGGCGGTGAAGGGTACATACGGATTTCCTATGCCACCTCCATGGAGAATCTCAAGGAGGCCATGACCCGGATTCAGCAGGCCGTCGAGACCCGAATCGGGGCGTGAAATCAAAAAGAATTCTCTGAGGTGAGAGGATTTACTCCAACGGGGTCACTGGAAGGGTCGTAAACTCACCGGCTACGGTCCCTAGTTCCAAGGTCGCTGAAGCGACGTTTCCGCCCGTCACTTGAACCACCAGGGTACCCTGGAAATCATCCGTATTGGCGTCGGGAAACAGGACCTCACCCAAACCCCCTATGAACTGGGCCAAATGTCCGCCTGCCGGGAAGTCTACGATCGTTGTGGTGCCATCTGGGACTGGTGTGCCCTCGGCATCCCGTAGCGTCAATTCGAGTGTGACGGCGTCCTCTTCGGTATTGTAAATGGCGATCCCTGTATTGATTCCTCCCGCTATTCTTCTTACGGGCGTGATGAATCCGCTCAGAGGCACACCTGCGCCGACCCCGGCAATGCCGACACCGGAGATGTTGAAGCGGATGACCCCTCCCAGGGTACTCTCCGAATTGACCACAGCAGAGCCGACAGCAAGTGTTCCCTGGCCGTCGGTCGAGATCGTCACAGTGCCAAGTGGGGGGACCGAAAAGTCGACAGTTGTGGTCGTTCCTGTACCCGCGATGGCGACTGGAAAAGGCAGGCCGTCGTCATCCAGAAAATCGATTCGTCCCGTAATCGTATTGGTTGCGGAAGGGCTGGTCAGCACGATGGACGAGGTCAGTCCCGTTCCGTTTCCAAACTGGGCAAAAAAGAGTTTCTCCGTCAGTTCAGGGGGCGTCTGCTGGGGGACGGTGGCCTGTGATGTGTTGATGCGGTCTCCCGAATTACTGAAGTTCCCATTGGCGGAATTAGCAGCAACCTTGAATATTACGGAATTTTCTTGAGGATTAATCGGCGCGGTCCAGCGGAAATTAACCGTGCCCGAGTGCAAAGGAGTCGAATGACCGAGTATGTCGGTTCCATTGACAGTACGGTTCACCATGCCGTTCGTCGTTGAGGTGAGTGTTCCGGCCTGAGAATCGTCGGCAAAGACCACCGCTATCTGGACGCCGTAGACGATGCCACCCTGTATCTCAACCCCAATGTCGTAGTCGACTCCTGGCTCAAAGGCACTGGGCAATCCGGTGAAGCGGACCGATCCACCACTGATATCATCGTGACAGAATGATGCAGAACAGGGCGAACCGCTCAGCACTGAATTTTCCGGAGGAATATTGCCGCTGCTTACGGCATCGAGGGAGGCAACGAAGAGAAGAGAGAAAAAAGCTGCTGCGAAGACCAAGGTCGTGGTCTCCAGGACGAGTACTTTTTTGTAGTTGGCTCTTTGAGTTTTCATTGAGCGGCACAGCCTATACCATGCAGGAGTGAGAGTGCCAGCATAACGACGAAAACGGTTCGTCAGACAACAGTAAAGCACCTCCCTCACTCGACCATCCTCTCTTACCTCCAACTTTTCCTGTACAGATCAAAGCCCAGTGCGAAGTCGCTGGTTCCCGCATTGATGCCGTATTTGCCCGGGGTGAAATCCCTGGTATTGGATATCAATATAGTAAAGACGTGACCTCGGGTCCGAAGTTTCACTCCCCACGACAAGGTGGATCGTTCATTTGAAAATCCACCAAATCCAGCCAGCCTGGGCACGTATTCCCCTGCCAGGGAAACCCTGGGGTGAAGGGCCAGGTCCGCGGCGAGTCCGAGAGAGAAGGTGTGATTGTCGTCTATGTTCACGCCACTGGAGAAAAACTGGAGATCTGCATCCTTTCGCGAATTGAAGATCATGGTGGGAACCACGAAGGTTCGCAACCGCTTGTAGTCTATGGAGGAGGACAGCTGAAGGAAAGTTGAATAGTGACTCAGGAAATTGCGCTCGCCTTCGACTCCGCCGACGGCGGACATCTGCCACAACGACCCCGGCTTCTGATGGATCTCGTAGGTTCCCATGAAGGCGACGATCTGATCAAAGCGGGTGCGAGTGACCCCCACCGCCAGATCATCCGTCAGAGCGTGATTGATTCCCAGGTTGATATTGGCACCAAAGTCGACTCCGAAGGCCGTTCCCGGGCCGGAGTCGAACAGAGGCCCCAGGAAGCGGTGCTCGATGTGGGTCTCGGTGTCGCCTCTTTTCAAATTGACGGGAGCAGGAAGATGCATGAAGCGGGAGGTCGTGTTCAATCGCAGTCTCGGCGGGGCTTCAGGCTCGGCGCTGGTCAGCAGTGTCTCTGCCGTTCTAGGAGCGTCGCTGTAGGCGCCTGCCGTGTAG
>JAPYTY010000032.1 GCA_029942065.1 Acidobacteriota bacterium
GTTTGGAGGCCAGCGTTTTGGCGAAATGGAAGTCTGGGCGTTGGAAGCCTACGGGGCTTCCAATATTCTCCCGGAGTTGTTGACCGCTAAATCAGACGACGTCCAGGGTCGAGCCAAGATCTATGAGGCGATCGTCAAAGGGGAGTCGACTTATAATCCCGGCATCCCGGAGTCTTTCAATGTTTTGATCCGGGAACTGCAGTCCTTGGGCTTGGATGTCGAATTAATGGAAAAACCCAAAAAACCGCTTCGGACTCGGTCCGAACTGCTCATTGCAGAGGAAGCCCTCAGTGGGGCTGCGGCTGAAACCGAGAGTGAATGAGGAGGGATAGAAGCCTTGAGAATGTTTCGCGATCTTGACAAGACTCAGTTGTTGAAAAATTTTGAAGCGATTCGAATCGGTCTGGCTTCTCCTGAGAAGATCCGCTCCTGGTCCAGCGGAGAGGTCACCAAGCCGGAGACGATCAACTATCGGACCTTTAAACCGGAACGAGCCGGACTTTTCTGTGCTCGTATTTTCGGACCCGTCACCGATTGGGAATGCCTGTGCGGAAAGTACAAACGGATGAAGCACCGGGGGGTGATCTGTGACAAGTGCGGTGTCGAGGTCACGCTTTCCAAGGTGCGGCGGGAACGGCTAGGCCATATTGAACTGGCTACTGCCTGTTCCCATGTTTGGTTTTTCAAGGGACTTCCCAGCCGGATCGGACATCTTCTGGATCTGTCTCTCCGTGATCTGGAGCGAATTCTTTATTTTGAGGCCTATGTGGTAGTGGACCCCGGGGATGCCCCCGTCAAGCAGAATGAGTTGTTGACGGAAGAAAAATATCGCGCTTTGCAGGCGGAACACCCCGGCCAGTTTCAAGCGGGCATGGGGGCGGAGACCATCAAGGAACTGGTTCGTCAGGTCGATGTCGACACCATTGGTGTCGACCTGCGCGTCCAGATGAAAACCGAGACGTCCCAGCTCAAGCGTCTCAAGTATGCAAAGCGTCTCAAGGTGGTCGATGCCTTCAGGAAATCCGGAAACCGGGCGGAGTGGATGATCATGGACGTCATCCCTGTGATACCTCCGGAATTGCGCCCCCTGGTTCCTCTGGATGGAGGTCGATTTGCGACCTCCGACCTCAACGACCTGTACCGTCGGGTGATCAATCGCAACAATCGACTCAAGAAGTTGATGGAACTGCGTGCGCCGGAAGTAATCATTCGGAACGAGAAGCGAATGCTCCAGGAGGCAGTTGACGCCCTGTTCGACAATGGTCGTCGTGGACGAGTCCTGCGGGGTGTCAAGAATCGTCCGCTGAAGTCGCTTTCCGATACGCTGAAAGGGAAGCAGGGGCGTTTTCGTCAGAATCTCCTGGGGAAACGTGTGGATTACTCGGGTCGCTCAGTTATTGTGGTTGGACCCGAACTGAAGCTCCACCAGTGCGGTTTGCCCAAGATCATGGCTCTGGAACTGTTCAAGCCCTTTATCTACAACCGTCTGGAAAAAGAGGGTCACGCCACGACCATCAAGGGCGCCAAGGAAATGGTGGAGAACCACGAGCCGATCGTCTGGGACATCCTGGAGGAGGTCGTCAAACAGCATCCGGTCCTTCTCAACCGTGCTCCCACGCTTCATCGTCTGGGTATTCAAGCCTTTCAACCGGTGCTGATCGAGGGAAAGGCTATCAGGGTTCATCCTCTGGTGTGTACCGCTTTTAATGCCGATTTTGACGGCGATCAGATGGCTGTCCATCTTCCCTTGTCTCAGGAGTCTCAGGTCGAGGCTTCGGTCTTGATGCTGGCTTCCCAGAACGTCCTTTCGCCCGCCAACGGGCAACCTCTGGCAGTACCCACCCAGGACATCGTTTTGGGTTGCTACTACCTGACCGTGGCTCGTGCCGGTGCTGAAGGGGAAGGACGTGCCTTCGCCAATGTCGAGGAGATCTACCATGCTCTGCAGGCGGAACAGGTGGGATTGCTCACCCCTATTTTCCTGCGCTACTCAGGGGGACTGATCGATCTTACCAAACAATATGATAATCAGGACGTCTTGCACGCCGATTTGCTGGAGGTTCGCAATCAACTGATTGAAACCACTGTGGGACGAGCCATTTTCAATGATCATCTTCCCGATGGGATGCCCTTTATCAATGGTCTGCTCAAGAAAAAAGGGCTCCAACAGGTGGTCAATTACTGCTACCTCACGCTTCAAAGTGAGACCACGGTTCAGATGTTGGATGAATTGAAGGATCTGGGGTTTTTGTACGCCACTAAAGCCGGATTCACCGTCAGTATTGACGACTTGATCGTTCCAGACAACAAAGAGGAACTAGTAGAGCAGGCCCGAGCAGGCGTCATTGAGGTCCAGCAGCAGTACCAGGATGGTGCCATCACCAATGGTGAACGATACAACAAGGTGGTAGCAATCTGGTCGAATGTGACGGAGGAAATCGCCGACGCGATGTTTGCCGCCATGGCTGATGATGAAGGACTTGGCGAGGAGCTAAACTCGGTCTTCGTCATGGCCGATTCCGGAGCCCGTGGCAGTAAACAGCAAATCCGTCAGCTGGCTGGTATGCGCGGACTCATGGCCAAGCCTTCAGGTGAGATAATCGAGACCCCTATCACCGCCAACTTTCGGGAAGGGTTAGGCGTTTTGCAGTACTTCATCTCCACTCATGGAGCGCGGAAGGGGCTGGCGGATACGGCTCTCAAGACGGCGGATTCAGGCTATCTTACCAGGCGTCTGGTGGATGTCGCTCAGGATGTCATTATCACCCTGGAGGATTGTGAGACCCTGGATGGGGTTGAGGTGACCGCTCTGGTCGAGGGAGGGGAGATCATCGAAGCTCTCAGAGATCGCATTGTGGGGCGAGTAGCATTGGAGAGGGTGATTGACCCCTTTACCGGAGACATTCTCGTGGATGTCAATGATGAGATTGACGAGGATGTCTCTGTAGCCATTCAGGCGGCCGGTATTGAAAAGGTTCTGATCCGATCCGTTTTGACCTGCAAGACTAAGCGAGGCCTGTGCAGGATGTGCTTCGGACGCAACCTGGCAACGGGTGAAATGGTTGAGATGGGTGAGGCCGTTGGAGTGCTGGCGGCTCAGTGTATCGGTGAACCCGGAACCCAGCTCACCATGAGAACCTTCCACATCGGAGGGACTGCAAGCCGAATCGAGGAAGAGTCCACTGTGGAATCGAAGAACGCTGGAATCGTTCGTTTCCTGACGGTTCAGACGGTCACCGATAAGGAAGGCCGCCTGGTCGTGATGAATCGTAATGGAAGTCTTATTGTCCTGGATGACAAGGGTCGCGAAAAGGAGCGCTACTCGGTCATTTACGGAGCCAAGTTGATGGTCAAGGAAGGACAAAAGATCAAACCTGGACAGAAGTTAGTGGAATGGGATCCCTTTACCTTTGCTATTTTAACCGAAGCTGGGGGTAAGGTCGTTTTAAAGGATATTGTGGAAGGGATCACGATGAAGGAGGAAGTGGATGAAGTCACGGGTCTTGCCCGTAAGATCATCATGGATTCTCCTGATGAGAAGCGACAGCCGCAGATCCAGATCAAGGACCAAAAGGGAAAAGTCGTTAAATCCTATCATATTCCTTCAAGAGCTCACCTGATGATCGAATCCGGTGACCAGGTATATCCGGGAGATACGCTGGCCAAGATTCCCAGAGAAACCACCAAGACCAAGGATATTACGGGGGGATTGCCTCGTGTTCAGGAACTCTTTGAAGCCCGCAAGCCCAAAGAAACAGCTGTCATCACCGAGATAGACGGAGTGGTTAAATATGGAGGCTTCAGCAGAAACCAGAGAAAGATCATCGTAGAGAACGAAGCCAGCAACACCAAGGCGGAGTACTTGTTGCCTCGAGGCGTGCATGTGAACGTTCAGGAAGGAGAGTACGTGAGAGCCGGCGAGGCCTTGATGGACGGACCCCGCAATCCCCACGATATCCTCCTGGTCCTTGGGGAAAAAGAACTGCAGCGTTATCTGGTCAACGAAATCCAGGAGGTCTATCGTCTGCAGGGTGTTAACATCAACGACAAGCACATCGAGGTGATCGTTCGTCAGATGATGCGGTGGATCAAGGTTGAGGACGTCGGTGATACGCAATTTTTGCTGGATCAACAGGTAGATAAATTCCTCTTTCAGGAGGAAAATGAACGGGTTCAGGAGAAAAAAGGGGAACCGGCCTCGGGCCGCCCACTGCTGTTGGGGATAACCAAGGCCTCTTTGAGTACCGATTCTTTCATCTCAGCGGCTTCCTTCCAGGAGACCACGCGAGTTTTGACGGAAGCTGCCATCAGTGGAAAAATCGACTATCTGCTAGGATTGAAAGAGAACGTGATCATGGGGCGGCTCATCCCGGCCGGCACGGGGATGGAGTACTATCGAAATATCGAAGTCGAAGATCCCTTTCAGGGTGTTGCAGAGGAGCCCCTGGAATTAGAGGAGACAGCTCAGGAAGAGGCCGCCAAGAAATTGGGGCTACCGGCTCTTCTGAAGTAAACCGGCCGCTGGTCTTGGACCAGCGCGTTCCACGTTTCACATTCCAATTTGGCGCGATCCTGCAGCCTGTTGTAGGGGCGCACTGAGTGTGCGCCCACAGCAAGGATTGGGATGCCAAGAAGGGCACAGCCGTACGCCCACAAGACAATCTTTATCAAAGGGATTCATCGATCCTATCCACTCTCCGGAAGCCGCTCATAGAGCGGTCGCTACAAATGCTCAGAATAAACCATCGCTCCGAAGGAGCGACACGCATCTCTTTTCTGTGTCTTTGTGTCTCTGTGGTGCATAGCTTCTCTGTGACCTGGTGGTGTAGGTGAGTAGGCGTAAGACTTGCGGACTAAAAGAAGAAGGAAATAAAAAAAAAGGGTGCCCGATTCAGGGCACCCCTCTTTTGGTACAAGACCTTGAAACGCGATCTTTACAGTGGGTTGCTGGCTGAGGTTGCAACTGCAGCGGTATCGTAGCGGATCACGCCCGACTCGTCAGAGAAGAAATAACGATTGCCTGTCGTGCCTGGGGTTGTCGGACTGGCAGTGACCACAAACGTGTTGGTTGCACCGGTCAGGACGTAGTTGTAACCGTCCTTGGTTCCCGAACCCAGAACGCTGTCGATCAATTTTTGAGCGGACAGGTTCGTAAGAGCCGCAGCATAACTTCCGGACCCCACGGTCGCCGAGTAGGTGATCTCCGAGGTGACGATGGCGCGAATGGAACTGATGGCCGAAGCTTCATTAGCCGCTGCTTTGGACTGTAAGAGGTTCGGAACCGCGATGGCAGCGATGATGCCGATGATCGCGACAACGATCAGCAACTCAATCAACGAAAAACCTTTTTGATTTGTCATGTGCATTATCCTCCTTTCTGCTCCTGAATATAGCAAGGATGATGTTCACAAGTCGAGCTTTTTCGTCGGACAGTTCCAGATCCGACTGCAACAGCTGAATGCTCCCGGACAGGGAACCCAGGGGGTTTCGAATCTCATGGGCAAGGCCGGCTGCCATTTCTCCCATGGCCGCCATTTTCTCTTTGAGTTGAATGTCTTCTTCCCGGTGTTTGAGCTCGGTTAGATCCTGCAAGGAAACGATATAGCCCTTTTGACCGGTTTCATAGTCTTTCATGGGAGAACAACTCATCCCGACAAACAGTGCGTTTCCGGCTTGGCTGGTACTCCAGCATTCGATATGCAGTGCTCTGGGATTGGCGTCGAAATCACTTCCCAGGATGCGATCCAGGACGGATTGGGAAAAGAGCTCCGAAAAGGGCTCGTTCAACAGGTTCTCCTGCCCAAAACCGCAGATCTCTTCCGCCGCTCGGTTGAATGAGGTCATCCTGCCCTTCTCATCAAGGGTGAACAAGCCGTCACGAATACTATCAACCGTACTCTGATGGACGACCCTGGCAGCCCCCAATTCCCTGCGAGCACTCTGCAAGCGCTCCGAAAGATAGGTGCCCAGCATCGCCACCCCCATGAAGCCGAGGGTGTTCAGTGAAATTCGGTAAATGATCATCGGGTAGGGACCCAATACTTCCGATCCCGGAACCCACCCCAGATAGCTCAAATGAACGATTCCCGAGTAAGAGGTGATACTTAAGGTCAAAGCGATGACCCCACCATCCCGGCGTTTGAGCAAACTGGCATAAACGATGATCAGAACATAAAAGGGTGTGAAGACGCTGTTGATGCCACCCGAGATGAAGATGAGCATCGAGATCAGGATGAGGTCGAAGAAAAACTAGATTTGATAGGTCAGGTTGGGCCGGCTGCCGTACTTCCACAGCAGCATGTACAGGACCGACAGGACATAGACCGACAGGATGAAGGGCTGAAGAAACTCGAAGAAGGCGATCTGCTGGGATAGTGCAAAAACCGCAAATCCCAGTACCAAACTCACCAGGACCAGCCTGATGATGATCAGAACTAGGAGATTGTTTTTGAAATTATCCACCAGCCAGGTTCCCGATCAGGCTAAAAATCGGTAAATACATCGAGATGACGATTCCACCGATAATCCCTCCGAGAAAGACGATCATCACGGGCTCAATGAGTGTTAAAAAATCGGCAATGGCCGTATCGGCTTCCTCTTCATAGAAATCGGCCATTTTTTGAAGCATCTGATCCAGTTCACCCGTCTGTTCGCCCACGCTTATCATCTGAACGACCATGGGGGGGAAAATACCGGCCTTCTTGATCGGTTCAGCCAAGGTTTTTCCTTCCTGAACCATCCGGCGAGCCTCCAGCAGGACGTTTTCAACCACCTTATTGCCTGCCGTCCGAGCGGTAATGTCCATGGCGTCGAGAATCGCAATACCGCTTGAAAGAAGGGTCCCCAGGGTCTGGGAGAATCGGGCGATGATAATCTTCTTGATCACAGCTCCGAAGATCGGAATTTTCAGTATTATCCCGTCAATCATCAAACGTCCCGAATCGGTCATATAGTAGCGCTGAACTGCAGTGACCAGTAACGCCAAGGCGATGATAACGTAAATGATGTAAGCCGCCATTATGTCACTCAGTCCCATCACCATACGGGTCGGCAGCGGGAGGGTGGCACCCATGTTCGCGAACATTTCGGCAAAAGTCGGGATCACGAAGACCATGATGCAAACGATGATGCCGACCGCTACGGTGATCACGATGCCCGGGTAGACGGAGGCGGAAACCAGGGAGCGTTTCAATTTGACCAGTTGTTCAACGAAAACGGACAGGCGCTGCAAGATCACATCCAGGATTCCGCCCGCCTCGCCGGCCTCGATCATGTTGACGTAGAGGGTATCGAAAACCTTGGGATGCTTGCGCATTGATTCGGCCAGGGTCGAGCCGGCTTCCACATCTCCCCGGATCTCATCCAGAGAGGATGCAAAGAAGGCATTTTCCTGCTGGTCGGCCAAAATCGCCATCGCTTGCACCAGCGGCAATCCGGCTTCCAGCATGACGGAAAACTGCTTGGTGAAGATGGCTAGCTCGGTGGCTGGGACGCTTCCCGATCTGGATTTTCCGGCGGTCTTTTTCTCACTGATGCTGATTGGCATCACCTTCTCGGTGCGCAGTGCCGCGGCAAGGCTCTGGCTGCTTTGAGCGGAACGGACACCCTCGATCACTTGTCCCGTATCGTATCGACGACCCTTGAATTGGAAATTTGGCATGGATTGTTCCTCCCGCACTGAGTTCAAAGCTCGGTCCGCTTCGACTCAGAATCGAGCTTTTTTTTATATCTTATCTAGTTATTATAACGATCGAATCAGGAAAATAACGAGAAAAATACCCCTATCATTATACTGTTTTATCCTTTTGGGTACCTTACAGTTCCAGTGATCGGGGCAGCAGAACCCGGATTCCTCCACCTCCCATGCGGATAGTTCTAGTGTACCAAATGGCCCGGGACAGCTGCATGGCGGAGTCCAGCAACAGCTGACTGGTGCAGCTGTTGCAACTCGAAATCTCGTTATCAGGGCATCGAGCGGCAATAATCTGAATGAGGGTGGAAGAATCCTCACTCAGGCCGCGAAAAGCCATAAATCGAGGCTGACAAAGGTGAACAGGACCAGGCTGATAAATCCGTTGAGGGTAAAAAAGGCGGCATCGAGCCGGCTCAGATCGTCGGGGCGCACTAAGTTGTGCTCGTAAATCAATCCGATCGCCACCAGAGCCAGACCGACCCAACTGAACAGGGAGAGCCTGAAGTAGAAAAAAGATGCCATGAGGCAGGCCATCATGATCACATGAGATAAGGCGGACAGCCGCAGTGCTGTCTTGATGCCCCATTTACTGGGAAGCGAAAATCGGCCCAGTTTTCGATCGAACTCGCAGTCCTGACAGGAGTAGATGATGTCAAACCCTCCCACCCAGAAAAGGACCGCCGTCGCCACATAGAACGGGGCCAGGTCCAGTTCTCCGCGCACAGCGATCCAACCCCCGACCGGGGCAATGGCCAGGGCCAGGCCCAGAATGAGGTGAGAGAAGGCGGTAAACCTCTTGGTGTAGCTATAGGCCAGGATGATAGCCAGGGCGAAGGGCGACAGCCTGAAGGCCAGATTATTGAGCATCCAGGCCGAAGTCAGGAACAACAAGGCGCTTGCCAGGATGAACAGGCCCACGAATCGGATGCTGAGCAATCCCTGAGGCAGCGCCCGACTCCGGGTTCGCGGATTGAGCCGGTCATCTTCACGGTCCACCAGCCGATTAAACGCCATGGCGGCGCTGCGGGCTCCCACCATGGCCGCCATGATCCAAAAGCTGGTCTCCCATCCTGGGAAACCGCGAGCGGCCAGAAAAGCACCCAAGAAGGCAAAGGGGAGAGCAAAGACCGTGTGCTCGAACTTGATGGATTCCAGAACAACCAGCAGGATTTTCATGCAAAGATCGGAGGGGAATTATATCACGCTCCGCCATGGAGTCTGCCGTCTCTTGTGCTATTCTAACTGGGTTAACGAGTGAATCCAGGCAAGCCCGATTGATGATGAATCCTTCGGGAAGGGAAAAAAGGACTCTGTACTATGTCAGAATCTTATCACCCCATCAAAGTGGAACTTTACCGGAATCTTTTCGCCTCGGTGGACCAGGGGATGGGTACGGTTTTGCGGCGTACGGCTTTCTCTCCCAATATCAAGGAGCGAAGGGATTATTCGTGTGCCCTGTTTGACGGCCAGGGTGAAGTGGTCGCCATGGGGGATCACATGCCCGTCCATCTGGGATCAATGCCGCTTTCGGTTCGGGCCGTCATCGAGGCGTATCCTTTGTACCCGGGCGATATCGTCATCCTGAATGATCCTTTCTCGGGAGGGACCCACCTTCCTGATATCACCATGGTGGCTCCTGTCTACGAGCCTTCGGATGTGAGCAGGCCGGTGGCTTTCGTGGCCTGCCGGGCACACCACTCGGATGTAGGTGGATTAACTCCGGGTTCGATGCCCTTGAGCCGCAGTATTTTTCAGGAAGGAATTCGAATGCCTCCCCTGAAGCTGTACGAGAGAGGGAAATTGAACCAGGATTTGCTGCGTTTCATCCTTTACAACGTGCGAACACCCATCGAGCGAGAGGGGGATCTGGCCGCGCAGGTGGGTTCGTTGAAGGTGGGCGAGAAACGGGTGTTGGGTCTTGTGGAGAGAAATGGGAGGCCCGAGGTCGAGACTTACATGAATGCCCTCCAGAGCTATGGTGAAAGGGTCACCAAGCAGTTGATCTCCGAAATTCCGGATGGGAGCTATCGGGCTGAAGATGTACTGGATGACGATGGAACCGAGGAGGAATCCTCCAAGGCAAGAACCATCGACATACGAGTGTGTATCGAGGTTCGCGGCGACCAGATGAGAATCGATTTTGAGGGGTCGCACCAGCAGGTGCCCGGCTGTGTCAATGCGGTGAAAGCCATCACTCTCTCAGCTGTGTACTATGTGCTTCGATGTCTCCTGTCCGATGAATCTCCCACCAGCGCCGGGTTGTTGCGCCCCGTACGGGTGGTCACTCCCGCGCGAAGCGTGGTGGATGCGGTTTATCCGGCTGCCACGGCTGGAGGAAATGTGGAGACCTCACAACGCATCGTGGATGTCCTGCTCAAGGCTCTCCAGCCGGCCCTGCCCGAGAAAATCCCGGCGGCAAGCAGTGGGACCATGAACAATCTGACGCTGGGCGGAACCGATCCGACCACAGGACAGGCTTTTTCCTACTATGAGACCACCGGAGGCGGGATGGGAGCCAGTCCTCAGTCCAATGGAGACAGCGGCATTCACACTCACATGAGCAATACCATGAACACGCCAATTGAGGCCCTGGAATCGAGTTTGCCGGTTCGCGTCAGGGAATATCGGCTGCGCAGGAGGTCCGGAGGCCAGGGAAAATTTCGTGGAGGTGATGGTATTGTGAGAAGCTTGGAAATGCTGACGGAATGCCAGGTCACGGTATTGTCGGACCGCCGTCGCTGTCCTCCCTACGGCTTGGCCAGCGGAACTCCCGGGAAGATGGGAAGCAACTTCGTGATCATCAAGGGACGACGCAAGAAGCTTCCGGGAAAGTTCTCCGTTTCTCTCGCGCCGGGAGAAATCGTACGCATCGAAACCCCCGGAGGAGGGGGCTGGGGGCGAAGGTGAGGGGAAGGAAGACAGAAGGCAGAAGGCAGAATGAAGAGTCCGGAAGGTGGGAGGCGCCTCAGTGCGCCGATTCCGGGTCGCCTGCACCACAAAGACACGCCGTGTCAGAAAATTGAAATCCTGAATCCTGAATTCTGATTGGAAGCTGTTTCGAATTTGGGAATTCGGATTTCGAAATTTCTTCGGGAGGCGCCTCAGGCCCCGAATCACCTGCCCGCCGGTTTCACAATCCATGGTAAGAAGATAAACTCGACGACGGGGGAAGTCTGAAACCAATGGCCTCCTCTGGACGTATTCACACATAGGCGGGAGCGCATGCATTTCACGTTGGCACCATTTTGTAGAGGCCGCTCTGTGAGCGGCCCTCGAAAAATCCTGATCGAAGCCTATCCGATCGAAACCTTCGAGGTGCCCCTGACGTATTCACACATAGGCGTGAACCTATGAGACGAGTCTTGTTGGCAATGAGTGGTGGAGTGGACAGTTCAACTGCGGCTGTGATCCTGAAGGATCAGGGCTATGATGTGGTGGGTTGTACCATGCAGCTGTGGGACTATCGCCGTAATCCTCAAAAAGACGGTAAGCCTCAGTTTGGCCGGTGCTGCTCCCTGGATGACGTCCATGATGCCCGGCGGGTGGCCGAGAAGCTGGGATTTCCCTTCTACGTGATCAATTTGCAGGAGCAGTTCGAGCGAACCGTTATCGAGCCGTTTATCACCGATTATCTGGAGGGCAAGACTCCTATCCCCTGCACTCGATGCAACACCTTCCTGAAATTCGACCAGCTATTGGTTTTCGCCCGGAAGATCGGCATTGATCAGGTGGCCACCGGTCACTATGCCCGGGTCAGCCGTCAACCCGACCAGGACTATGTCCTGATGAAAAGCCGACACCCCGCTAAGGACCAGTCTTACTATCTTTTTGAGCTCACCCAGGAGCAACTGGCCTCGATTCAGTTTCCGGTGGGGGATTATGAAAAGTCAAAGGTGCGAAAAATAGCCGGCTCATCCGGACTCGGTACCGCCGAGAAGGAGGAGAGCCAGGAGATCTGTTTCGTCCCCGACGGGAACTATGGACGTTTTATTGAACGTCATGCCGGAGAAGTCAATGAGATGCTGCTTCCGATTTTGGAAAAATCGGCCCAGCCAGGGCCCATACTTTTCAAAGATGGCACCCCGATGGGAACCCATTCCGGCCTCTATAACTTTACGGTGGGTCAGCGCCGAGGTCTGGGGATCGCTCATTCCCGGCCCCTTTATGTGTTGAGACTCAACGTCCAGCACAATACCCTCACCGTCGGTTACCGCGAAGACCTCTACAGTCAGGGGTTGACGGCGGATCGTATCAACTGGGTTTCCGGACCGGTTCCCGAGAAACCGGTCAAGGCCCGTGTCCGGATTCGATCCCGGCACCAGGAGGCTCCGGCCACCATCACCCTGAACCAGAGCAACGGCTCCGGGTGGCAGGCCAGGGTTCTGTTCGAGGCTCCTCAGATGTCGGTGACCCCCGGGCAGGCGGCTGTCTTTTACCAGGGGGAGCGGGTTCTGGGTGGGGGCTGGATCACAGGGAGGATCTAGTTTGGCTTCTCGAAGTTTTCCGGTTCTGGTGGTCACGGGGGAGACCTCCGGGGAGCAGCATGCGGCCGGGCTGATCGGGCAAATCGAGGCCCGGAACCCGGATTGGAAGGTCCAGTGGTTTGGCAGCGGCGGCCCGCAAATGGCTGCTGCCGGCGTCCAATTGCTGGAGGATGTCTCCCAGCTGGCTGCCGTAGGACCCTGGGAAGCACTCTCTCAGATGGGGACCTACTGGGCGTTGTACCGCCGGATTCTCTCGGAAGTGGGCCGGCGTCGACCGAAGCTGGCCATCCTGGTGGATTTTCCGGAGTTCAACCTGAAGCTGGCCCGTCGTCTCAAGAAGATGAAGGTGCCGGTTTGCTACTTTATCGGGCCCCAGGTGTGGGCCTGGCGTCCCGGTCGCATCAACCAGATCAAACGGTGGGTGGATTTGATGTTGGTGATTTTTCCTTTCGAGCAGGACTACTATCGCCAAAGAGGGATTGACGCCCACTATGTGGGAAACCCTTCTATCGGTCTGAGAAAGCTGCTGAGAGAATTCCAAAACGGATCCAGTCCAGGACCGGAATCTTCCCAGCCCCCGATGGTCGCCCTTTTGCCGGGAAGCCGCCGGAAAGAGGTGGAAAGTATTTTACCCGTTCAGCTGGATGCGGCGGCCTGGGTGGCTCGGCACCATCCGGTTCGATTCGAGGTGAGCAAGGCTCCGGCCATTCCAGTCACTCAGCTCGAGTCTGTTTACCAGGCCTGGCAGAAACGGGGCAACCCGGCCCTTGAACTGGAGATTCAGGAGGAGGAGGCCTCTCGCCTGCTCTCCCGGGCACGGTGTGCTATCGTTAAGAGTGGTACTTCAACTTTGGAGGCAACCATTCTTAACGTCCCTTTTGCCATGGTTTACCGTATTTCTCGTCCCAGCTGGTATCTGGCGCGACCGCTGGTGCAGGTCGATACCTATTGCCTGGCCAATCTCATTGCCGAGGAGAGGATCGTCCCTGAATTCGTGCAGGACCAGGCCACGGGAGCCAATATTGGATCTTATCTGCTCGAGCTCCTGCAGGACCCAGGCCGGCGAGACCAGGTACGAACCCAATTAGAACTGGTGTCAAGGAAGCTGGGAGAGCAAAATGCTTATCAGGAGAGTGCCAAACAGGTGGGTCGGCTACTTTCTTGATAGGTTTAGTGCCTCGTTCCATAAATACGATGATGTTTGCTGATGGGTCTTGTGAGGCGAGGTCAAGGAGCGAGGAGGAGGCGATGTCCGGACATCACCGACGACGAGCGACACAGAGATCACCCACAACCCCCATTAGCCCGAAGGGTGGCGGCGGGACGGCTGTCT
>JAPYTY010000033.1 GCA_029942065.1 Acidobacteriota bacterium
TTCAAATCACTCCGGCTCTAACTTAGAGGGTGGTACCATTCGTGGGGGCAGGTCACTACTGTTAAGAGGCAGGTTTCTTGCCTCCTTCAGGGCCTCCTACCGCGTGCTTTGTGGAACCAATTATCGAATACTGCCGAGTGGCTTGACCAAGATATGGGCTAACCCATTGAAAACAGTGGTGGAGACGAAGGGATTCGAACCCTCGACCTCCTGAGTGCGATTCAGGCGCTCTTCCGAGCTGAGCTACGTCCCCACATCTTTATTGTCAACCACCCGGGCGGAGGCGTCAATGGCCGACTTTTCCCTATCTCTTGAAAATGAGATTACCGCAGTGGGAATTTGATGCATAATACGGGTCAGGGGGCATCCGGGTTCGGAGAAGTCCCAGCCAAGGGGGCAGGGAAGAGAGAGAAGAGGAAATAACTAGACATGATCAAAAATGTACTGAAAGGGGTAGCGGTCGGGTTGGCCCTGGTGGTAGTGACCCTGCTGTTTCTCTATCTCAATCGCAGTGACCCTTATGCCATTATTCCGGGCAAGCAACTCCGCGGAGAGGAAGTCACCGTTCCGATTGAAGACTGGATTTTTGTGAAGGAGGTCCGCACGGTCATCAATGAGGTGCGTCCCTCGGATCCCTACTCGGTCAATACCGGATATGTTCTTCGGGAAGGGGTCCTGTACATACCCTCGGGTTTCGGAGGCGAGAGCAGCTGGGCCCGGTTCCTGATCCAGGATCCGAACATGAGGATCAAGGTGGGAGACAAACTCTACCCGGTCCGGGCCACTCTGGAGGAAGATCCGGAGGTGATCAGCGATCTTCATGAGATCAGGCGTCGGAGGAATCCAAACCAGGAAGAACCTACACCCGAAGAGGCAGCCCGGCTGGCCAAGATGTGGTTTTTTCGACTGGATTCACGCTGAGTCTCCACACAGGAGCCGGAAATGAGGTCTCGCCACTGATGGGGTGATAGGCCCGGGTCCCGCCATATCCATGAACCGGGCGTCCCTGTGCTAGAATTGAAACCTGTCCGGCAAGTAGAGAGGGTGATCGCCTTCCATTCGTGGGAGGAGGAAAGTCCGAGCACCACAGGGCAGGCGTGCTTCCTAACGGGAAGGAGGGGAAACCCGACGGACAGTGCCACAGAAAATAAACCGCTCCAGAAGGGCATAACGCTCTGCTGGAGTAAGGGTGAAACGGCGGGGTAAGAGCCCACCGCTTCGATGGCGACATCGAAGGCACGGTAAACCCCACGCGGTGCAAGGCTGAATAGGCTCCGCTAATTGGTCGGCCCGGCCAGTTCACCGGATTCGTTCGGTGAAGGCGGAGCGGGTAAGCTGCTTGAGGATTGGGGCAACCCAGTTCCTAGACGAATGATCACCGCCCTGAAAAGGGAACAGGACTCGGCTTACATCTCTACTTGCCGGCAAATGTTTTTTTGATGGTTGCTCCATCGTGTTCTCCTGACCACTGAAAACCGAAATCCGAAACAGATTCCAATCCGGATGGCTTTCACAATGGCGTGAAAGTGAACCCTTTGTATTTTCACCATCTTTATTGTGTTGGCTGAAATTGGAAAGATAAGACAAAGAAAAAAATTCTCTTCTCTGTGCCTTTGTGTCTCTGTGGTGAATTTCCGGATTCGAGAAACCTGAAACCTGAAACGCGCTGGTCGAAGACCAGCGCCTCAGTCTATCTGGATCACCGACCGGGTCATCTGAGGCGTTTCCAGTCCGATGATCTTGCCGTACACCTTGCCCAGCTTCACCTCGGCTTCAAATTGAACCGGGATACGCAGGGGACCGGTGGAGTACCAGATCAATAAATCTCCCCCATTGCTGAACAGGCCGCCCACGGTACTGATCCTGACCGAGTCGAAGGATCCGATGTCGGTAAGGACTTCTTCTTTTGCCTGCACCTGGATGGTGACCGGTTTGATCTTGCCGCGGTCATTCAGGTGAATCAAATAGGAATCTCCGGGACGGAAGGAGCGCAGGCGTGCCACGTAGAAGATGGACAGGATGTCCGATACCGGTCCGGGAATCCCCTGGGTCTCTTCATTGCGGATCTCCAGGGGCGGTTCGACCTCGGTGTTGAACTCGCGAAGAAGAATGGAGTCGTTGGGGTAGTCAAAGAGAACTTCCAGATCCCTCTTGCGCTCGTTGCGGCGGGTCTGCCTCAGGAGTCGATAGGACTGAAAGGTTTCGTGATCGATGTTGGACTCAAAACGATCGCGGACCCGAAGAGAGGCCACCGAGTCCAGCAAACCGGCAGAAGATGTCGCCCCGGAGATGGTGTAAACAGGGCGCTCGTTGTATCGGGAATCTTTGATGGAAAGAGCAAGTTCTCCCGCCTTGAAAGCAGGTATCAGAAACAGAGGCTTCCAGTTGATCTCAAAGCGAAGGCTTTCTCCTTCTCGAAAGGGAACGGAGTAGTTCCCGGGATCCCCTAGAAGGGGTTGAGGAACCTTTTCCGATGCTCGGCCGCCTGCCGGGACCATCAGAAAGGCCGGGATCACCAAGGCCAGCAGGGAAACTCGTTTCAGCTCCATAACATCTTTGCCCAAAGGACCACGGCGATGGTCACGAAGCCCATCACCGCATTGTACTCACGGTTTAAGATAAACAACCGCCACTGAAAGTTGCGCGTGAGAGGTGCCGAAAGTGAAGCCTCGGTTGGATTGCCAACTGAAAGGCGGGGCAAAAAAAGAGGAGTTTGTCGTCGATAGGAGTCGTAATCGGACCCGAATGCCTGTTCGAGTTCTTTTTCCTCTCGCCGCATTACTGGAAGATAGAGGGCGAAAAAAAGCAGATTGAAGGAGACTACCAGCCACACCTGGGCGGAGGCCAAGGAGAAACCCAGTCCGAGCAGAAAAGATCCAAGGTAGAGTGGATTTCGGGTCCTTTGATAGGGGCCGCCCGCGGCCAGCTGGCTGCCTTTTTCAATATGGCCGGCGGCCCAGATGCGAACTCCCAATCCTGCAAGAGCCGGAGCCAGTCCCGCCAGGAAAAGATCCGGCCGGGGATGCGAAAAGTATAGAAAGATCAGAGCAAAAGCCATTCCAGCCGGAACTCGAATACGTTGAACGACAGTCATTGGGCCAGGCGTCGAACCACGGCATCGAAAACATCCTCAACTGGAATGTCCATGCAGATGAATTGGTCGCAGGTTCGTTTGTAGGAGTCCGAACAGGGCAAATCACGCTTCACGGTCACATCTTCCGGGTTAAAGGGACCGTTGCGCCAGGGAGAGGTGGGTCCCAGGATGGCAACCGTGGGCGTTCCCAGAGCCACCGCCAGATGCAAGGGGCCGGTATCCCCGGCCACCATCAGTCGGGAGCGGCGACACAGGGCTGCCAGTTGCACGAAGTCAGTGGGGAAGGCCACCACAGGAGATCCAGCTGCTTCCTCCATTTGCTCGACCAGTTCTTCCTCACCTGGGCCGTAGGCGACAACCACGGGGAGTTCCAGCTGCTGTTGCAGCTGGAGGAGCAGGCGACCGTAGCTGGGTGCCGGCCAGCGTTTGGTGATCCAGCCGGCGCCGGGGTTGATCAGGACCGGACGGTTGATCCCGGCCAGGTCCAGTTTCCGGTCCACATAGCTGTCGGCTTCCTCGGGCAGGGTCAAAGGGATCAGGGGGCTGGCTCCGTTGGGTGTGCAATCCAGAGCTCGGGTCAATTCGAGATTGATTTCAATAACGTGGGGCCTGTTGCCGCTGTCTCCCGGTAAAGTATCGGAATAAAAATAGGCGGAGGCGGGTTCTCTGGATTGCTCTGGAGTAAACCCGACCACCTGACGGGCGCCCGAAAGGCGGGCCAGGACCGCCGATTTAACAAGACCCTGAAGGTCCAGTGCCTGGTCAAAGTGCTGCCGCCGCAGGGAACCGATCAGCCGAACGGCTTCGGGAAGGGAGGTGATCTGGCGGCGCCATTTCCTGGTGTCGGCGATCCAGACTCGATGGATGCCTGGAATCCGGCCAAGCAGTGCGGCGTAGGGAGGTTCGGTCAGCCAGTGAATCTGGGCCTCGGGGTGATGCAGGTGAATATGCTGCTGGGCGGGGATGGCATGAATGATGTCGCCGAATGAGCCAAGCTTGACGATCAGTATTTTTCGAACTGCGGAGGGGGCGGTAGCGCTACTCATTTCGGCTCGAGGGTCGGCACTCGGCGATCTGCTTTAAAAGGTCCCTGCTGGAGTGGTCCTTGGGATCTCCCGCGATCCTGACCGATCCCCCGTAGGCCAGCACGATGTTTCTCTCGGGAACGGAATCTTCGGAGTAGTCGGTACCCTTGGCATGGATCTCGGGTTCCAGTTCCCGGAGCAGGCGCTCCGCTGTAGGGTCGTCAAAAAGGATCACGTAATCCACACACTCCATGGCGGCTAAAACTTCAGCTCGTTCATCCTGGTTCATCGCGGGACGGCCAGGCCCTTTCAAGAGTCTAACGGATTCGTCTCCGTTCAATCCTAGCACGAGAAGATCTCCCAGGGCACGTGCAGCCTCAAGATAACGGATATGCCCGACGTGGATCAGATCGAAACAGCCATTGGCGAAGACCACGGTCTTGCCGGCGGTTCGATATCGGGCCACGATTTTCAGGAGCTCCGGCAATGCTTTGGTTTTGCTTTTCACCCAGAAAATCCTTGTTTATGCCCCTTCGGGCCCTCCGAACGTACCCCGCCGAATCCTTTCAGTCCCCCTCTTCCCTATATATTATAAAATTGAGAAGATACTCGCATGATGCATCATGAGGGCCGGACATCCCTTCGGACGGAATCCAGAAGTTCGGCTGGAGAGACGGTGGCGGTACCCTTTTTCATGACCACAAGACCGGCCGCATAGTTGGCCAGTTGCGCCGCCTGCTGGAAGGATCCACCTGCCGCAAGGGCCAGGGTGTAGGTTGCCGTAACCGTGTCACCGGCACCAGTTACGTCGGCGATCTCATCGCTGCCATAAATCGGGAACGAGGTTACCCTGTCCTCTGTAAAAAGGGACATTCCCAGCTTCCCTCGCGTCACCAGCAGGGCTTTCAGCTTCCATTCCTGGAGCAGTCGCGAACCTACCTCTTCGAGAACATCCAGGTCTTCTCCGATCTGGATGGAAAGAGCCGCTTCGATCTCCGTGATGTTGGGTGTGATGGAGGTGGCGCCGGCATAGTTCTGGGGGTGGTCGCGTGAATCCACCACGATGTTCTTCTCATGCTCTCGTGCCAGCGACAGCGCAGCCTCGCGGATGCCAGGGTTGATGCTCCCCAGGCTGTAGTCGCAAAGGATCAGGGCGTCAATCTCGGGGACCAGTTCTGAAAGAGAGGTCAGGATCTTCTGCTCGTGCTCCTCGGCCAGGTGATAGGGGTACTCGTGGTCCAGGCGCACCACCTGCTGTTGAAAGGAATGAAAGGAACCGGCCAGGAATCGGGATTTTCGAGTGGTCTGGAAGGTGGAGTCCTGAAAGGCATATCGTTTTTCGACCCGATCGGACCAACCGGAGAGCAGTTGGTCGGCAGCCTGATCCCTTCCCAAAAATCCCAGCGGGATCGCCTCGGCGCCCAACTGGGCCACATTGGAAACGGTGTTGGCGCCGCCGCCAGGAGCCGTATCGGTACCACGATATTTCAGAATCAAAACCGGGGCTTCCCGGGAGATCCGGGAGATCTCCCCGAACACGAATTCGTCCAGGATGAAATCCCCCAGCACCAGGATCCTCAGTCGGGGAAATTGTTCAATGAGTGCTTCCAGGCTGTCGTTCAAGTTTTTGCTCCATGATCCAATCAACGGCTTCGAGGACATTCTCGGCAATGTGATCCGGTCTCTGCAAGGGAACCTCCTCGAGGGATGCGGACACTTCGCCCTGATCCAGAACCTGCAACTCCCCCTCCCCATAACCGGTCTTGATCAGGAGGGATCGGCATCCAGCACGGTGGCCGGCTTCCACGTCACCCAGTCTATCGCCAATCATATAACTGGTGGCCATCTCGAGCTGGAGTTCCCGTGCCGCGCGTATCAGCATGCCGGGCTGTGGCTTCCGGCAGTTGCATTCCTGAGTATAAGTACCCGCGCCCGCTGCCGGGTGATGAGGGCAGTAGTAAAAGCCATCAATCCGGGCGCCTTCTCGCCGAAAGTCTTCCTGGAGGGAGGCATGCACGTCGCCCAGTTCTTCCTCGTTCAAAAAACCTCGGGCGATGGCCGACTGGTTGGTAATGACCAGGGTCAGGGCACCGCTTTGATTGATTTTCCTCACGGCCTCCAGTGCCTCCGGGTAGATACGCAGGTCCTCGATTCGGCTCAGGTGCCCGACCTCCTCGATCAAGGTTCCGTCACGGTCAAGAAAAATCGCCCGTTGATTCCCCATGGCTAAAGTGCCGCGCGAACGGCATCATAAACCTCATCCACTGTTATTCGTGAAAAGCAGCGTAAATCGATAGGGCATTCTCGCAAAAGGCAGGGGCTGCATTCAACATGTTTGTGAAGGACGCGAGCTTTGGGACTGAAGGGTCCGGTGGCCACTTCATCAGTAGATCCGAAAAGCGCGATCTGAGGGGTATCCTGTGCGGCCGCCAGGTGCATGGGGCCGGAATCATTGGTTACCAGGAGATCGCACCGACTCAAAAGTCCCAT
Source organism: Acidobacteriota bacterium (assembly GCA_029942065.1). GTDB lineage: Bacteria > Acidobacteriota > UBA6911 > RPQK01 > JADFOI01 > JAPYTY01. Next base: position 6,610 of record JAPYTY010000033.1, read on the forward strand.
CAGGGACAGGAGGCTGGTTTGCCCCGTGAGAATCTTGAGGGGGTGCTGGGCGATGGTCTGGATTTCCTGAGCAAGGGTCTGCTCCTCCCGGGATCCCACCAGCACGATGTCGGCCTTGATTTCGTCGATAAGGCGGTCCGCCAGTGCGGCATAGCGGTCTGAGAACCAGCGTTTTGCAGACCCGTAGTATGCCCCTGGGTTGAGAATCACCAGGGGACCCTGGGATGGGGGGCCGGCCGCCTTCAGGAGCTGGTCGGCTAGCTGCACTCCTTTCGAACCGGCTTCGAGATGGATGTCGGGCTTGAAGTCGGGTTCCTCGAGGTAGTTGAGGGGAGAAAGCCCTGTCTGGTACAGGAGATCCAGATAATAGTAGATCTGATGCCGTCTGAGGCCCTTGCTGCGAGGTCGGGCCCGGCGAGTCAACAGCCAACTGCGACCATCGGTGGAGTAGCCGATACGCTCGGGAATTCCAGAGAAGAGTGTCACGGCGGCAGCACGAAAGGCGTTTTGGAAGAGAACAGCGGTATGGAATTGGGCTAGCTGTCCACGCAACTGAATCCAGTCCCGCCATCCCAGGCCGCCGGAGGGGAAGGGGATGATTTCATCAACAATCTCCTGGCCTTCAAACAGGCTCGATACCCAGGGGGTCACCAGAAGAGACAGGTGATGTTCCGGATACAGGCGCCGCAGTTCGCGAAGGGCCGGAAGTGACATCACCGAATCACCGATCCAGTTGGTCCCGCGGATCATGAGGTGTTTGACGGATCTCATAGGGCCTCCACCTGATCGAGAAATTCCTTCTTGTACTCGGTCGGGTTCTCGGGAACAGCTTCGATCCCCAGCACAAAGATTTGCGACTCATCGAAGTTCAGGCGTTCCAGGCGGATGGAATCCTTCTGGGTGGTTACCACCATCGCAGCCTGGAGTTCCTTCGATCGGCCGAGGACATCATTCAGATCGGATTGAGTGTAGGGGTGGTGATCGCGAAAGATGAAGCGGTCCTGAATTTTCATCTGAAAGTGTTCGAGATCGCGCAGGAAAACACGGGGATTGCCGATAGCTGCCAGGGCGATCACGTGTTTGCCGAAAACTCCACGGATGGACTGGTGCTCTCCCGTCTTGAGATCGTACAGCGAAGTCACGTCGTGGTGAAAATAAGTGACCGGTGCCCAGGGGTTCCAGGTGCGAATTTGCTGATTGAGGGCCTCCACTTCAAAAGGGATATGAGACCGGGTTATGATGATGGCGTCGGCCCGCTTTAAACCCCGGATGCTCTCCCGCAATCGTCCCAGCGGCAGGAGTTCCCCTCCGCCAAACGGGTCGGTCGCATCCAGTAAAAGGATATTCAAATTTCGTTTGAGCTGAAGGTGTTGAAATCCGTCATCCAGCAGATAAATGATCGGGTCGGTGTAGTCGTTCTGAACGGACCGCCCGGCCTGGTAACGACTTTTCGAGACAACGATCGGCACGCCCTCCAGATTGCGTGCCAGGAGATTGGGTTCATCTCCAGACTCTTCCCAGTCGCACAGTATCCTTTTCCCGTCGCTCACGATCCGAACCGGTGTCGGGTTCCTTCTCTTGTAGCCCCGGGTCAAGATGATGGGCTGGTAGCCGGCCTTTTTCAAAATTTGTGCCAGAAAGCTCACCAGGGGAGTTTTGCCGGTTCCCCCCACAGTCAGATTACCCACGCTGATGACGGGGTGAGGGAGGTGCTGTGACGAAAGGATCCCCCGCTGGTAGAGAAAAACCCGCAGGGAAACAATGAAACCGTAAAGCCGCGAAAGTAAATACTTCATGAAAACCACAGACCACAGACCCTAGAGGGCCGCTCATAGAGCGACCGCTACAAAATTATGCCGTTCCAACCAAGGGAGCACGTCGGTGTGCCCCTAAATATTTTCTCCACGCCGAGCCTCAGCGAGGCGTTTCTCCGGCATGCGAAGCGTGCTTCTCGGCGTGCGTAGCACGCTTCTCTAAACGCGTCGGCGCGTTTTCCAGCGAGGCATTTCTCCAGGCGCGTCACCGCGCCCTTCATATTGTCGCACGACTTGAATGGTTCGCTCGACGGCACCCTGATTGTCGCGAACGACCTTCCGGGCGTTTCGACCCAGCCACCTTCGGGTATCGGCATCTCTGAGAAGATCATGAAGTTTGGAGGTGAGTTCTTCTGCGGACTGGACTTGCAGAGCGGCATAGGAATTCAGAAAGGCTGAAGAAACCTCCGTGAAGTTCTCCATATGGGGACCAAAGAGTATGGGTTTTGCGAAGTAGGCCGCCTCGATGATGTTATGTCCTCCTGTGGCCACCAGGCTTCCGCCTACGAAGACAACGTCGGCCAGTTGATAAAGGTAGGCCAGCTCCCCGATCGAATCCAGGATGAGAATTCGAGGGGAATCGATCTTATGCGAATCCAGTTGGGAGCTTCGAAGATAGCTGAATCCGTGATGGGTCAACTGCCGCGAGATTTCCTGGGCTCTATGAGGGTGGCGGGGGGCCAGCAGCATCCGTAAGTTAGGGAATTCCTGACTCAAGGATTGAAAGACCTCGAGCAGAAGTGTTTCCTCTCCTTCGCGGGTGCTGCCACAAATCCAGAGAAAATCGTCAGCGGCCGGCTTGAGAAGGTTCTCCACCCGTTGGACCATCGCGGTTTTTTCCGGAATTTCGGTGAGCTGGTAATCGTACTTGAGATTCCCCATTTGATTGACTCGGTCGGCGCGGGCTCCTAGCTTCAGAATGCGTTTTTTATCCTGTCGTGCCTGCATGCAGAAGTGGCTGATGAGTTCTAAAAGGGGGGCAAGGAAAAATCGGATACCCTGATAGCGCCGGAAGGACTGATCGGATATACGCCCGTTGATGAGAAGAATGGGGATTTCAAGGGAGGCGGCAGCCGAGATGAAGCCAGGCCAGATCTCGGTCTCCATCAGAAGCACTGCCGAGGGGCGAATCCGACTCAGGTACATGCGGCAGAGCCATTGCCAGTCTAGGGGAAAGTAAAAAACCTTGGCCTGGTCTCCAAACAGGCTTTCGGCCAGGCCTTGTCCGGAATCCGTGATGGTGGAAATAAAGAGATTTCGGGAGTCTTCAGTAAGTGCGCGGATCAATGGTTCAGCCGCCTTTACCTCGCCGACAGAGACCGCGTGAATCCAGAGGGTGGATCCGGGGGAGGCGGTTGTGGGTAGTGCTTTCGGCGGGGAGAATCTTTTCAGTAAATGGACCAGACTTTTGTCCTCGACCACCACCCGATAAAGGAAAAAAGGGAGGTATAGAATGAACGAAAATGTGTAAAAAATGGAGTAAAGCCACAACTGTACACGGAGCATGGAAACCTTTCGCAAAAGTCCAATCGTATACTCGCTGCCGAAAGGCTTCAACCGTCCTGTTTGAAGGCGCCCGTTTATTTTGTAGTTTTGCCGGAAAGTTGGGAAAGGCAGGGTTTCCGGTGCTTGACAGGAAAGGTGCGTCCAGCTAGAATCTGAGGCTCGCTGTAGCGAGTTTTTCTTGATTGAGATGATGCGTCGGCATCATCTTTTTGTTTTTAGGAGAACAGAGTGCCAACTTTTAACCAGTTAGTTCGTAAGGGGCGCCGGAGGGTCAAGGTGAAGACCAAGAGTCCGGCACTTCAGGGCAGTCCCCAGAAAAGGGGGGTATGCGTTCGGGTCTATACTCAGACTCCGAAGAAGCCGAACTCTGCTCTGAGAAAAGTGGCTCGAGTGCGGTTGACCAATGGAATCGAGGTAACGACTTACATTCCCGGGATTGGACACAATCTCCAGGAACATTCCATTGTGCTCATTCGAGGCGGCCGTGTGAAGGATCTTCCCGGAGTCCGTTATCACGTGATTCGGGGTACTCTGGATACGGTCGGAGTAGAGGGTCGCCACACTTCTCGTTCCAAGTATGGAGCGAAAAGGCCCCGAACTTAAGGGACTGACTGGTTTTACATAGCTGCACGGACTGGTTCTTTGCAGCTTGTTTTGTATCTGGAGAAGCTGAAATGCCAAGACGTAGAGAGGTCCCGAAAAGAAAGATCAGTCCGGACGCGGTCTACGACAGTGATCTGGCGAGTCGCTTCATCAACAAGATGATGGAGCGGGGAAAGAAGAGTGTTTCCGAGAAGATCTTCTACGAGGCGATGGGAATGGTAGAGGAGAAGACAGGGGAAGACTCGATGAAGATCCTCAAGAAGGCATTGGACAATGTGAAGCCGATGCTGGAGACGAAATCGCGTCGCGTCGGCGGGTCTACCTATCAGGTGCCCATCGAGGTGAGTACGCGCCGCAGGGCTTCCCTGGGAATTCGCTGGATTGTGAATTACGCCCGCCAGCGAGGAGAGAAAGTCATGGCCGAAAGACTGGCCAATGAAGTGATGGAAGCCGCCGCCAATCGTGGTTCCGCGGTGAGGAAAAGAGAGGATGTCCGAAGAATGGCGGATGCCAACAAGGCCTTTGCTCATTACCGGTGGTAGGGAACCACAGACGAATCAGGGGATAGGCAGTTAGGTAGATGGCCCGAGGCAACAGGCCAAAGAAGGCGGACACCAGAAACTGGATAGCAAGTAGCTGACAGCTGATAACAAGCAACCGATAGCTAATCTTTGAGAAAAGTTGAGATAAGAAGTCGTGGCCAGAGAAGTATCACTAGAGCAAACTCGCAATATCGGGATCATGGCCCATATCGATGCCGGCAAAACCACCACTACGGAGCGGATTTTGTACTACACCGGGATCACCTACAAGCTGGGCGAGGTTCACGATGGAACGGCCACCATGGATTGGATGGTTCAGGAGCAAGAGCGGGGTATCACGATTACCTCCGCTGCCACCGCCTGTCTTTGGAAGGGCACCCGGATCAATATCATCGATACGCCCGGCCATGTTGACTTTACGGCAGAGGTGGAACGTTCCCTGAGAGTGCTGGACGGGGCGGTGGCGGTTTTCGACTCCGTCGCAGGGGTGGAGCCGCAATCCGAGACGGTGTGGCGGCAGGCCGATAAGTATAGTGTTCCGCGCATAGCCTTCATGAACAAAATGGATCGGGCGGGGGCTGATTTTTTTGCCTCGGTGGAATCGATGACGAAGCGTCTGGGAGCCAAGCCTGTTCCCGTGCAGATCCCGCTGGGCAGGGAAGAAAACTTTAAAGGCGTGATCGATCTGATTGAAATGAAGGCGATTGTTTATCAGGAAGACTCTCTGGGCTCTGAATTTGATGAAATCGATATTCCGGAAGATTGCAGGCAGGAAGCCCAGGAGTGGCGGGACAAGATGGTCGAAATGGTAGTGGAAACCGACGACACGCTTCTTGAGGAGTACCTGGCAGGAAGGGAAATTCCGGCGGACCAGCTGAGAGCGGGTCTTCGCAAGGCGACCTGTTCGCTCCAGTTCACGCCCTGTTTGTGTGGGGCAGCCTTCCGAAACAAGGGCGTGCAGCCTCTGCTGGATGCCATTGTCAGTTATCTCCCCTCCCCCCTGGATGTTCCTCCCCTCATGGGTGTCGATCCTCAAACCCAGGAGACCACGGAACAAAAAGTGTCTGATGATGCGCCTTTCTCGGCGCTGATTTTTAAAATAGTGACGGATCCTTTCGTGGGGCAGTTGGCCTTTTTGCGAGTCTATTCAGGGTCTTTGAAATCCGGCTCCACTACGTACAATTGTACGCGAGAGCGGGATGAGCGGATCGGGCGACTTCTCAAGATGCATGCCGACAAACGGGAAGAGATAAAAGAGATTTACGCCGGTGATATCACTGCCGCGGTCGGCTTGAAGGACGTTCACACAGGGGATACCATCTGCGACAAGAAGCATCCGGTGGTTCTTGAAGCCATGGAATTTCCAGCTCCGGTCATCTCGGTGGCGATCGAGCCCAAGACCCGAGAGGATCAGGACAAGCTGGGATTCACCATGGGCAAGCTGATGCAGGAAGATCCAACCTTCAAGGTTCATGTGGATCCCGACACGGGGCAAACGATTATTTCCGGAATGGGAGAATTGCACCTGGAGATCATCGTGGACAGGCTGTTGCGCGAGTTTGGCGTTGGAGCGAATGTCGGCAAGCCGAAGGTGGCTTACAAGGAAACCATCACGGTTGCCGCTGAAGGTGAGGGGAAGTTCGTACGACAAACCGGTGGTCGAGGGCAGTACGGCCACGCCAAGTTGAAAATTGAGCCTGCTGAGCCGGGAGCCGGCTTAGTGTTCGAGAATGCGATCGTCGGAGGCGCCATCCCGCGCGAGTTCATTTCCTCCGTGGAACGCGGGGTCAAGGAGGCCATGGAGAGCGGAGTTTTGGCCGGCTTTGAAATTGAAGATGTCCAGGTCCAACTCTATGATGGATCCTTTCACGAGGTGGATTCCTCGGAGATTGCTTTCAAGGTAGCGGGTTCCATGGCTTTCAAAAAAGCCCTTGCCAAAGCCAAGCCCGTGATTCTGGAACCGACCATGCGAGTCGAGGTCGTGGTTCCTCAGGAGTATATGGGAGATGTTGTAGGCGATTTGAGTGGACGTCGCGGCCGAGTCAGTAACATGGAGCCTCGAGGTGCCAGTCAGGTGATCAGTGCTGTCGTGCCTCTCGCGGAGATGTTCGGCTATGCTACGGCGGTGCGTTCCCTGAGTCAGGGAAGAGCCAATTACAGCATGCATTTCGATCTTTATGAGCAGATTCCCGCTCAGATTGCGGAGGAAATAGTTGCCAAGGCTCAAGGAAGGCTGGTTGGAAAAACCGCCTAGTCCGGATGATGAATCATCCGGGTTAGCATCCGGCAATTTGGAGAATTAATTATGGCAAGAGAGAAGTTTGAGCGAACCAAGCCGCATGTGAACGTGGGAACGAT
>JAPYTY010000034.1 GCA_029942065.1 Acidobacteriota bacterium
GTTTCATAGGAGCCATCCGACGCCAGAGTCGCCTCATTTCGCTGGTTGGGCATATCCATATCGGTCATGGTGATGTCCAAAAAGACGTTGGTCATATCGGTGATGGCATTGCCATTCTGATCCTCGACCAGCACCTTGATCTGGTTGTGTCCCACTTGATTGGGCTCGATCTTGAGCGCGACCTCGAAGTCGCTGCGGTTGGAGACCAGACTGGGACCGGCCGGACCCGCCGCCGTTGCCGCCGGCGGAAAATTGGTGAGAAACACCACCACTAAAAGAATCACCACGCCCAAGGCTGCCTCGGCCTGGACCAGGGAGCGAAATCGGTTCAAAATCCCCAGTGCACCTTCCATGGCACGCTCCCCCTGCTCTACCAGGTTTTGCCTGAGCTGGGGCTTGATCACCAGAAGATTCACCGCTCCCAGGGCCATCAGTGGTAAAAACAGGAGGATCTTGGTCAGCAGGGCGATTCCGTACCAGGTGTCCACGAAGGCCCCCCAGGAAGGCATATGAATCCAGGTGGTGTAGGCGCCGGTCAGGAGGATGGCCCCCACACAAAACTGTGCCATGCGCGAAAAGCGTGGAACGATTTCACCCATCAGGCGGGCACGAATTTCCGGACCGGCCGCTCGCAGCGATTGCATCAGCAAGAAAAGGTAAAACAACCCTCCGACCCACATGGCCGTAGCCAGCAGGTGGAGAGAGTCGGTGCCCAGAGCGACCGCTTTCCATTCATTGACGGCGGCGGCATGTCCGGAATTGGAAACCGTGAACATGAGAAAGGCGCTCAGGGCGATGCCCACATACAATAAAATCAGACCCTTGGACGAATCCTGCGGGGAAGCCCAGATGCGTCGATAAATCCAGAACAGAATGCCGGAGAGAAGGATCAGCACCATGCCGTAGCCCCACATCCGTCCGAACTGGCTCATGGAAACCACGGCGTTCAAAACCGCCCAGTTGGCCGCTCCCAGCAGAGTGGAGTCAGCCATGGCCGCGGCCTTGAACAGCAGATTCAGGACGGCGGTGACCAGAAGGATCACCCAGCTCCAGGAGAAGAAGCGCAAAAAGACCCGCCGAACTTCACCGGACACCTCCGAGGAAAGCTCCAGTGAGGGATTTTTCACCACCGGCAGCAGGATCACTGCGCCAAACGTGAATCCTCCCACGAACATCATCATGGCCAGAAGGTAAAGCCAGCGGTTGACCGCGAGTCCGGCGCCCGGCCAATCGCTTTGGCCGCCCGACTCGCCGACTACCATCCCGGAGGCCTGAAATTCCTCTCCCACGGAAAATCCGAAGTTTCCTCCGATCTGATGTCCGTCCGAGGAGGTGGCCTTCCAGGTAACGGTATAGATCCCCTTGGGAAGATCTTCTCTCACCCCGACCGATAGCACCTTACGATTTCTGGAGAGTTCGGATTCTCCCTCATGAATGGGCAGGCCGTTCCGGTTCAATACCATGACGCCATTGAAGATGGCCTCGATGCCCTCGTTGAAATGCAGTTCCACTTTTCCGGGAGACTTCTCGAGTCTTGAATTGGCGGGTGGAACCGTGTTGAGCAGCGTGGCATGGCCCATCAACCCGACTGTGAGAAAAAGGAAGACCAGGCTGGTGACACCCGTTCTGGTGAATTGTCGTGTTTTCATATCGGACTCCTCTGTTCGCACAAGGCGTCAATTACGCTTGGTTGATGATACTGGGAGCCCAAAATTTAGGCAAACATTTTGTGGGATTGACGGTATAGAATTAGAAGCGTAGATGCCCACCGGACGTGGGCTCATCAAGTAACCTAACGGAGGAGACGATGACCGAATACAGAATTGAAAAGGATTCAATGGGAGAGATGCAGGTTCCGGCCAGCAGTTACTACGGAGCCCAGACCCAGCGAGCGGTGCTCAATTTCCCAATCAGCGATCTGCGCTTCCCCAGACCTTTTATTCGAGCCCTGGGGCTGATCAAGAAAGCGGCCGCTGAAACCAATCTGGAGCTGGGGTTGCTGGATGAAGAGCTTGCCTCCGCCATTATCGAGGCAGCCGGCGAGGTGGCCGAAGGAAGTCTGGATGAGCAATTTGTAGTGGATATTTTTCAGACCGGCTCCGGTACGTCGACCAATATGAACACCAACGAAGTCATCGCCAACCGAGCCATCGAGATTCGAGGTGGCGAGACGGGCAGTCGTGATGTTCATCCCAACGATCATGTCAATATGGGGCAATCCAGCAACGATGTCATTCCCACCGCCATTCACGTGTCGGCCCTTGAAGAAGTAGACAAAAGCCTGCTCCCGGCACTCAAACAGCTGCAGGAGTCGCTCGGGAAGAAGGCTCAGGAATTTGACGACGTGGTCAAGATTGGCCGGACTCACCTGCAGGATGCGGTTCCGGTGCGTCTGGGTCAGGAGTTTTCGGCCTACGCCTCCATGCTGGAGCATGGGATCAGAAGAGTGGAGTCGGCCCGGGCATCGCTGGGTGAGCTTGCCATCGGAGGAACCGCTGTGGGCACCGGACTCAACTGCCCCCCCAAGTTTGCCGGCCGAGTGGTGGAGAAGGTCTCTAAATGGACGGGCGTTTCCTTCCGGGAAGCCGCCAACAAGTTTGAAGCCCTGGCATCCAGGGATGCCGCCGTGGAAGCCAGTGGCATGTTCAAATCCATTGCCGTCAGCTTGATGAAGATTGCCAATGACCTGCGCTGGCTGGGCTCGGGTCCCCGTTGCGGCATCGGAGAGCTTCTTTTGCCCGCCGTTCAGCCGGGAAGCTCCATCATGCCCGGCAAGGTGAACCCGGTTATCCCGGAGGCAGTCACCATGATCGCGTCCCAGGTGATCGGCAACGATGTGACCATCACGGTTGGAGGCCAATCCGGAAACTTCGAGCTGAATGTCATGAAGCCGGTGATTGCCTACAATCTTCTCCAGTCCATTCACCTGCTCAGCACCGGTTCGGTGGTGCTTGCCGAGAAATGTGTGGATGGTCTGAAGGTGGACCGGAAGCGGTTCGAGGAGACGGTGGAGCGCTCCCTGGCCATGGTCACCTCGTTGGCTCCGAAGATCGGATACGACCGGGCTACCGAGATTGCGAAGGAAGCCTATCAGACCGGCCGAACCGTCAGAGAGGTGGCTCTGGAGAAAAAAGTTCTTTCCGCGGAGGAACTGGAGCAGGCTCTTGATCCCTGGTCAATGACCGAAGGAGGAAATTAGGAGAGAGCAATAGAGTAATGGAGGCGCCCCGGGCGCTGGACTTCGGCCAGCGCGTTTCACGTTCCAATTTGCCACGATCATGCAGCCTGTTGTAGGGGCGCACGCCGTGCGCCCCTACCGATCCAACTCCGACCCCCGCATCTCTTCGCTGGACCACTGGATAAAAGGTGAAACCCGGAGAGCCGCTCACAGAGCGACCGCTACAAGGACCTTGCTGTTGGCGTACTCAGTACGTCCCTACAACAGGCTGCAGGTTCGTGCCAACCTGGAACGTGGAACGCGCTGGTCGAAGACCAGCGGCCCTAGTTAGCTTCCAATAGCGTTAACCTGACTCGTAGGCCGGCCTTCAGCTTGTCACCTGGATTGACAAGTTCGTAGTAGACGGGAATGGTCCGGGTTACCGGGTCGAGCTCTCTGCCCAGGGCCTGAAAGCGGCCGTGAAAGGTCTCATCCGGGTAGGCCTCGGTGACGATGAGGGCATCCGGAGCATCCTGGAAGGCTTCCAGATCCCTTTCATAGATATCGGCCTGGACCCACACCGTGGAGAGGTCGATGACGGTCAGGAGTTCTCGGAACTCACCGTCGGGATTGATGTCGCCGGGCACAAAATAGATCTCATCGATGTAGCCATCCAGGGGCGACTTGATGATAACGGTGCGGGGATCGCGTCTTTTGATGACACCCAGCTGGCGTTGATTCTGCTGGGTCGCGATCTGAAGTGACTTCAGAGCGGTGTCATAGACCTTCTTGCGCCGATCGGCCTCCGCCTCATAATAGGGATTGGTCTTGGCGATTTCCACGGCACGCCGGTAATCGGCCAGCGCCAGGCGAGCCTTTTCTTTGGTGATATCCAGGTGTTCCTGGATATCGAGGGTACGGTCATTGAGGGGAAGCCTTTCCAGCGCGGGAAGCTCCAGGACGGTCCGGGCCAACGGCTGGTCCTTCTTGACCCGGGCCCCTTCATGGACTCCCTCTTCCAGATAGATCTTGCCCCACATATTGGCGACTACCTTCACGATCAGATCCGGCTTGGGGATGATCTCTCCCAGGTATCGGTCGCCGCTCTGGGCAATTCCGGTCATCGAACTCAGGAGGTAAAGCGACAGGGCGGCCAGGATTTCCGGAACTCTCAGGCGAAACGTCGTCATCAGTTCCCAGCTTCCGTCTTGATCTCCCGAGCTTGTGCCTGCTGGGTCTCTTCAACTCCGGTTTCCGGATAGACATCCAACAGCATGCCCGGCCTTAACCAGTTCTCGGGGTTTTGGACCTCATAGAGGACTCGCAGGGCTTTCGACTCCTCGGCGACATCGGGTCTGATTTCCACCAATTTTCCGGTGAAGGTTTTCCTCACAGCGCTGGCACGTATCGTGACCTCGGACTGGTTCTGCACTTTGAGCAGGTCCTGGGGAAGTGCATAGACCTCTACCCACACCACGGAGGGATCCACGATCTCGAAAATCGGGTCGTTTTCGTAAATGATCTGTCCGGCTGAATAGGTGGCCTGGCTGATGTAACCGGTAATGGGGGCGACAAGCTGCGTCTCATGCAGAGCGTTCCGACGAAGCTGTGAATCGTGGAGTGTCAGTTTTGCCTGAGCCTTCTCGGCTGCTGTTCTGGTTGTGTTGAAGGCCCGCTCCAGATTCCCGAACTCACGGCTGGATATCACACCCAGGTCCAGAAGACTCGCGCCCCTCTCGTAGTCTGCTTCCGCCTGGGCGTGAATTTCACTGGTTTCCATGATGGTTTTCTGAAGTTCCCACCTTAGATTGAGGAGATGAGAGTAGTCGTGGGTATTGAAATGGTCCTCCACAACCCCTAAAACCTGACCCTTGCGAACCGGGTCTCCGATCTGGGGTACGCCTCCCTTGAAGACCACGATTCCCGGCAGGGGACTGCGTATCTGGGTAATTCGGTTGGTGGCATGACGCACGGTTCCACTGAACATGCGGGTGGAGGACACGAAGCGGGGTGTTTCGAGGGGCTTAATAGGTTTTGCAAAGATCAATCCGGGTCCCGAAGTCTCCTCGGGAGGCGGGTTGAGTGCTGCGACCTCCAGAATCCCGGTCTCTCCCGAGGCCCAAAAGCTGTTGACCGCAAGCAAGGTCACACCACCTAGCCCCAGGACGATCACGGCGTAGAGGACCGAGGAGCCCACAGCGGCGGTTCGGAAGCGTTGCACTACCAATCCGAAAGAGGCCAGGATCACGATCCCCTGGAAAAGAAGCAACGACCAGTAGATGGGCTGAGCCTCCAGTGACACCAACAGCTCCCCGTCGTGTTTGGCTCCGCTCTCATCTTCAAATTCAAAATGAAGGGACCATTCCCCGGCATCAGAAAAGACATGTTCGAAGCGGTGCACTCCCGCCTCTGCTTCCTCCTCGGTCACCTCCACCGGATAGGTCGATCCATCCTTCTGCGAGACTCGGACTTGAAAGGATTCGGTCAAAAACGGAGTCTGCCCGCCTAAAAGGGGATCATCAATCGCCAGGCTCTCTTCCAGACGAATCAGGAACTGGACCGTCTCTCCCGTCAACGGAGCATCCGGGAGCTGGGCAATCGAAACCAAAAAGCGGCCGTCGCTGCCCACCGTCAGGATTTCCAGTCGGGGATGAAGCTCCAGCCCTTCAGTGTGGAGGACCCCGTCATGGGCCCGAACCGGGCTGAAGAAGGTGATCAGAATTGAGAGAAAAAAGGGAATGAACCAGCGTTTGCTTGGCATTATCTTGATCCTCGGCTAAAGGTTGGTAAGCCTGGTGAGAGCAAATCGTTTCTCATGAAGGTGGTCCCTGGGTGACTTCTACCAGTGAGCCACCCACTGCTTCTATCAATTTTATCACGGATCGTCTTGCTTGAAAATCCGCTTCCATACCCTGCAGGGCGGCCTCCAGGAAGTCCTGCTGAATCCCGATCCAATCTCCCAGATTGTTCCCGGTGAGCTGGTAGGCAGCCTCCAGTCGCTGTCCGTTTTCCTCGAGCCTGGGAACCAGTGTGTTTAGATACAGGTCACGGCTGCGCTGATTGAGGCGGTGGCCTCGAAAAGCAGAGAGAACCTGGCTTCTGACCCTGGATTCGGCCTGGACCAGCTCTCGTTCTCGGACTCCCCTGGCTGCCAGCCTTGAAGCGATATTTCCAGAATTATCATCCCAGAGTGAAAGGGGAACCGAGAGGGTCAGGTGGAATGAATTGGTTGCCGAGTTGGCGGATTGGAGGATGCCTCGAGGAACAAAATCGTCGGCCTCGAGATCCCCTCGGGTCAGGTGGTATCCCACGCCCAGGTCCCAGTCTCGCTTGGCTGCGGCTTCTTCCATGCTCACCTCAAGATTCGCCTGGTTCACCCGGGTGCGCAAGGCGCCCAGGTCGGGACGGTTGGCCAGGGCGAACCTCAGGGCCTGATCGGGGTCCGGTAGATCGATCACGCCCGTCTCTTCTTCAACCACCCGGTACTCGGCTTCCGCCGCTGATCCAATCAGGATATTGAACTCATACTGGGTCTGCCAGCGCTCCGTCTCCAGTTGCCCTTTCAGCGCCTCGAGTGTCGTGATCTCGGTCTGGAGCTGGTCGGTGTTCAAGGTCGGGATCTCACCCTGCTCCACTCGGACCAGGTCCAGCTGAAGGAGGTTGTTGATTCGTTCGCTGTGGCTTTCGATCAGCGAAGATCGCTTTTGAGACCACAACAACTCGAGGTAAGCGAGGCGAATCTCAGAGGTCAGGACCCTCAGATAGTTCTCAGCTTCCAGAATCGCCTGCTCCAGCTGGGTCTGAGCGATCTGCTGCCGTAACTGTCTCTTGCCGCCTCGCTCCCAGGTCTGGACAAGCAGCAGTGAAAGCTCTTGAGTACCCGCGCTTCCGGAAAGCGCCTCCGTTTCGTAGTCGGCCTCGAATTGGGGATTGGGCCGTCGGGCCGCCTGCTGCAGCTGAGCTTCAAGAACCTGGATCTGTTGCTGCTGGGCCTGATAAGCCGGGTTGTTCCGGGCCTGATCCAGGGCCTCCTCGAGGGTGAGTTGTTGTTGAGCTCCGAGCTGCAGGGTGAAAGACACCAGGATCAGCAGGGCCAGAGGGAACTGTCGGTAAAAAGTGGAATGGGCTAAATCGTTCATCATTTTCCCCTACATTTTGTTTTAGACGACAATCGCAGCCCGCATCATGCATAAATTCTCTACTGCATCGCCGGAATCATCCGCCCTGATGGTGTTGCGCTCAGTCGGCTTCCTCAGCGTACCATACCGTACGCTTGCGGGAGCCTCTCGGTCGCGCGCCTTGTCAGACCGGCGCTTGCGGCGCTCCGTCACGAGAACCTATGCATGATTCGGGCTAGCAAAAAGCCCCCCCTGAACGGACATGAGGATGCGTCCTTTCTATTTTCACTGCCAGGAGTCTATGAAACGAAGCGGTCGTGAAACGAAAAAGGGTCGAAGCAGGTAGGGCTAATGAGAATGGCCGGCATCGGCGCCTTGGGCGGCCATTTTCTCGAACTCTTTCAGGCGAAGTTCGATTGGCTCGAGTAGGGCTCGATCGGTCAGGTTCAACTGCTGGTAGCTGTGGAGTAGACGTCGGAGGGCATCCCTCTCAATGGTATTGAACTCGGTAATATCGTGGGAATGCCGGATGTCCACCTCACGAATGAATTCGATGGCGTGTTCCAGGTGATCCCGAGCCGGTTTCCACTGACTCAAACGAAAATAGGCAATCCCCAGGTTGTACCAGGCGCGGCCTTCGCCGAGAGGATCGCCGGCTTCCTGGGACAAGGACAGGGTGCGCTGGAGCGACCCGATGGCAGGCCCGTTTTGATTTTTCATGATCTGGGCATAACCAACGTTCAACCAGGCATTGGCCTGCCATATTTTATTGCCGATTTCAGCTGCTGCCTCGGCGGCCTGGAGAGAATAGGTGAGGGATTCATCGTGATTGCCCAGATGAAGATGAGCCGTTCCCAGGTTGAAAAGGGCGAGGGCTAGATTCCCGCTTTCGCCGATCTCACGGGCAAGGGTCAATGCCAGTTCGCAGTCAATGAGGGCCTTCTCCGGCCGCCCCGTGCCCAGATAGGCGTACGCGCTGGAGAGATAGGTGGAAAATAAAAACGATTGATCCTCTAGTTCCCGTGCCGTGCTGCGCACCGATTCGATCAGGGCCATGGCCTCGTCAAAGGTCCCGTCATTGAGCATTTGGGTGGCTCGGACGCGATCTCTTCGGGCTTCGAATCGCCTCTCGAGAGTATTGTCTCCTGTTAACTCCGTCACCAGTCGAGTCAGCGTGAGCCCATTTTGGAGTAGATCATCGGAGTAGCGGACGCGACGCTGCTCGGGCCTGTCGCGCCAGGAATGAACCGACGAATCAAACCGGGAGAGGAGTTCTTCGACAATGGGCGTGGCTTGTTCCGGGCGTTGCCGAATTTCCGCTTCGACCTGTTCCAGCCGGCCACTCTCGATGAGCTTCATCCAGTTGGAGATATCGTCTTGGACGGGCTGAAGGGTCAGCATCACGAAAAGCAGGGACAGGGACACCAAATGCCTCCTTCAAGGTACGGAGAACGGAGCCGGAAACAGGTTAATTGGAGGATGCAATCTGAAACGGGATGTTGCGTTCCACCTGTTGCTGAGAAATCTGATCCTCGATCTGCAGATGGAGGTGATATTTCCCCGGTTCCAGCCCCGCCAGATCGAAGCGGTGGATCAGATGAAGGCGTTCCAGATTTTCAGCATTGGTGTTGTCAATTTTCAATTGCTCACCGGTTAACTTATCGGTATCCGACACAATTTCCGCCATGCTAACCAGAAAGCCTGATCGGGAAGAGGGATCGATCTGAAAATTCGAGAGCTGGTAAAACAGCAGTAAGGTCTGGTCGTTCTCGAACACACGTGCCACATTGGGGAACACCTTGGCGGGTCCGTAGGGACTCGCTTGCATCGATTCTTCCTGTATGTCAATTCGATCGGCCAGCACGATCGAGCTGAGGGTCAGCTCCTCTTCCGACACCGTGGGAAGGATGATGCCCACGCTCTTGGTGCCCACCTTTTCACTGTTGGCGTCATGGAGAATGACATCCAGCTTGTAGCGACCGGGTGCCAGCTGCAGCGATTTCTGATAGAGCGAACTCTGCTGTGCGTTTTCGATGATCTGATCGGGATCGGCTTGAGTGCTGATGGTTTCCTCGAAAACACTGAGGACTCTGCCGCTGATGGTACTGACCTGACCGTACAGGTCCACCACAGCGCGGCTCACATCACCCTCTTTTTTATAGTCCAGATGCTTGTGGGGAACCACCACTGATATCGGCACCAGGTAGTTGTTGGTGTCAACTGCAAAATAGTCGAAGCCCACCTCGAAGGGCAGCAATTCATAGCGAATGTTGGTCAGCACTTCGGGTCGTCTGAAATCCGCGAAATCAATGCTGGGCGGACGCTGAAGATTGGTGAAGAGAGCTAGTTTTTCAAAGGGCTGATCCTTGGCTCGGCCATAGCCGATGAGCAGCGGGTTGGTCCACGGCATGGGGGATGTCTTGGGGACGATGCGGTCGACTCGGTTGGCCATTCCCAGGGCTTCAGCATCGGTCATTCCGCCCCCGGGCATGTACAGCAGGGCGTCCTTATCCCAGGGGTTGGTGGTGATTCGAAATTCTCCGGTCAGGGTTGGATCAACGAATTCGATCTCGATGTCCTGGCCGACGCCTTCCAGGTAGCGGTACTCCCAGATTTCAAAGGGATAGGTGCTGGTGGAACCACCGCCTTCCCAGGAGGGTCTCTGGTAATGGCCGCCGCTGGGATGTGATTCGATGCGGTCGGGCTCACCATTCTTGATATAAATCATTCCACGGTCGGTTTTCCAACCCGGTATGCCGGATGCGAAATGATCGTTGGAATACTGGACACGCCTGTAGTGCTCCTCCTTGAATTCGTTGAAGGAGGTTTGTGGTGAAGGATCGCGCCGAGTCCAGAATTGCTCGATAAACCGTTCCTTCTCCGCAGGGGTCTGCAGCTTGTTGAAGACGTCCTTCTCCTCTTCCGTGATGGTATAAATCACGTCCTCCTGGAGCCACTTCTTGAAATAGTCCTCCTGTTCTTCCTCCTGCGACTGAGCACCCAGAGAACCAAGCAACAGGCAAGAAATCAGGGTTGTAAGCAGTAACGAAGATTTCTCCATCTTCACCATTTCTTTCCTCCTCAGGAATCCTTATGTAGAGCTACCGAGATTGCCCAATGAGTATACATCAACCTGAACCATTTTATCAGGGATTTGCTCCCCGGGCATACGGTCGGTTGTATGGCAGAAGACAGAAGGGGGGGCAGGAGAAGCGCGCTTCGCGCGCGGAGAAATTCCTCGCCGACGCTCGGAGTGGAGAAACGCGTCGCTCACCCTCCGCGTGGAGAAGCATGCTTCGCATGCCGGGATTGCGGATCCCGGCATTTCTGCCAAGGTGTAGCGCTCCATGCGCGGCCTTCCGGAATCGGCGCACTGAGGCACCTCGGCCGCTGGTCTTCGACCAGCGCGTTTCAGGTCCCATGTTCCAACTTGGCACGATCTGGCAGCCTGTTGTAGGGGCGCACCGAGTGCGCCCACAGCAAGGTCGTTGTAGCGGCCGCTTTTTAGCCCGACTCTCTCACACCCGATCTACTGTATCGGCGCCATGATCCGTCCTGACTGTGTTGCATTCGTTCGGCCCTGACGCCGCTTCGTGACGACCTGGTGTGAGAAAGTCAGGCTTGAGCGGCTCTCTGGAATCGGCGCACTGAGGCGCCTCCCACACTCCGGAAGGGAACACGGCCGTGCGCCTATAACTGTGTTGGCTGAGATTGGAGAGACAAGACAAAGAAAAGGATTTTCTTCTCTGTGTCTTTGTGGTGAAATTCTCTTCTCCGCGCCTTGGTGGTGCGGCCTAGCTGATTTCGACGAAGTAGGGGATCGAGCTCAGGCCCAGGCCCACGAACAGTAAGCCCAGTGCGGAGTAGACGAAGATATGGTAAACGGGAACATGGGTTTCGATGGTCTTCTGGACGAAGACACCTTTTTCGATCTCGTCAATCGTGACATAGGCCTCCTCCAGTCCATTCTTGTTGCGGGCGTCGAAATATTGTCCCCCGGTGTCGTGAACGGACTGAATCAGGTCCTGAACCTTCTGTTTGCGGGTGATCTCTGAACCCAGTTCCACGCCGATCAAGTAAACTCGATATCCGTAAAAGCGGGCTTCTTCCAGGATTTCAATCGGATCCCTCCCAAAGTTGTGTTCCCCGTCGGTGAACACGACAATCACTTTGTTCTTGGTTTCCGGATCGTCTTCTCGGCGAAACAGGCCGATGGCGGTATCGATACCCTCGCCAATGGCCGTCATCCCCTCGCCGATCAGGATGGATGGATCAATCATCTGAATATATTTTTCCAAATAGGACCGGTCGGTGGTCAGCGGACTCACCACGTAGCTATTTTCGGAGAAGGTGACCAGTGCCAGTCGATCGTTCTCTCTTTTCGATACGAAGTCGAACAGAGCATTTTGAACTGCCTGCATACGCGTCTCCGGCATGGGGAGTTCTCTCTGGTCTCCTCTGGATCGAACCTCGTAAAATTCCCGATGCTCTTCCCAGCCACCCAGAACCTCCTGCATGCTGGAGGACAGATCGACTACCATCACGATATCCAGCCCTTCCAGTTCGGTGATGCCTTCCCGCAGGGCAATTTCCGGCTCCATCAGGGCAATGCCCGCAGCTATGACGCCCCCGGCCAGAATGATTTTTGGAAGGAACCTGAGGTGGGAGGGCTTCATGGCAGCGAGCAATGAGGTACTCACCAGGCTGTGTGCCAGGTAGCGGTTTCTCTTGAGCCACTGCACGAGAAACAGCGCAACAAAGACGCCGATTAGAATATAGAGGACATCAAATCTGGCAAATTCCATGGGTTCTCAGGGGGTTCTCAGGTACAAAATTGTTTGACCTGTGACAGATCCTGGCGAAAGGACTCTTCCCAGTCCAGCCCGTTTTCAGGGCCATAGCGACAGTTCTGGCCATTCTCAATGACCTGGGCAAATACCTCCTTCTCATTGGAGGTGATCCCCTCCTGGCTCAGTCTGGAAGCGAGTTCCGGAGACGTGAGGCCCTGGGTCTGCAGATTGAAGAAATACTGGACATAGCCTTGCACCAATTCTTCCAGGGACTGGTACTGTTCCTTGATCTCGACGTCGTCACTGGTCAAACGCCGTTCCAGTTGATTCAGGGAACCCTGGCACTGAGTCAGGAATTTCTTGCGGCTCAACTGTCGTCGCCGAGCCTGCCAGTCTGGAATTTGCTTCCAGGCCCAGGCTCCCAGAGGAAGAGTGCTGACCATCAGGCCCGCAAAGCCTGCCAGCAGGGCCACCCAGGTCTGGCGGACAACCCCTGCCATGGGCAGTTCTTCCTGGATCCAGGCGTCCTCAACGGGCTGATTCAGCGTACTCCGTACCGACATGGGCAGGATCGGAATCTGTTTTTCCTGAGTGGTTGGAACATTGGTCTCCTGGCCGGCCGTCTCGTAACGAAAAATCATGCCCGGAATTTCAACCTGCTTGTCGCCAATTTCATAATTGGCTAGCAGATAGTCGAAGACATACCGAATCCGCTCTCCCAGGTCTTCCTCTGTTTGTTGTTGTTCAACCAGAACAAAGGGCTCAAAGCTGACGTTTTCAGCCGAGAAGTCTTCCAGGGCCACCTTGATGTCCCTGGCGACGGTCAGGGTGAGCACATAGTGAATCCGATCGCCCGGCCAGACTGAAGTCTGGCTCACCTTTGTGGAGAGTACGAGATCCTCCTGGGCCTCCTCCTCGGCACCCTCCTGGGCACCCAATGAGACCGTGAAAACGAGCAGCAGCGAGGCTGTGACCAATCCGTTTCGATTCATTATCGTCTCCTCATTAGAAAAAGGCTGAAGAGCAATTCATAAAACGGTTCATCCGTTTGAATTACCTGAAAATCCAGGCCATACCGGTAAAATTCCGAGAGTAGATCCCGCTGTCGTTTTCTCATGTGTTCGACGTAAGTGGTGCGGTTCCTTCCGGACAGGCGAACACATTGTTCTTTTCCAGTCTCCAGGTCCCGAAACCGGAGATATCCATGCCCCTGAGG
>JAPYTY010000035.1 GCA_029942065.1 Acidobacteriota bacterium
GCAGAGTGCAGGTGAGTGTCGATGAAACCCGGCACCACGCTGCGCCCCTCCAGATCCACTCGTTGCGTCTCGGGACCCGCCATAGCAAGAATCCTCTGGCTGGTTCCCAGTGCCAGAAATTTTCCGTCTCGAATCGCCACGGCTTCCGCAATGGTGAACTGCTCGTCTGCGCTGATGATCTTGCCGTTGTAGAAAATCATGTCGGCGTAGGCGACCACTTCCGGAGGCAGGGTCGCGGCGCTTTGCCCCAATCCTGTCTGGAACACGGCAAGCAAGATGCCCACTGCCGCCAAATGATGAAGGTAACCTCTATTTTTCCGAGTCTTTTGGGTTCTCATAATGGGTGGCAGGGTGGAGGTTCAGGCGTTACGCCGCCCGCTTCCAACTGTGCACTCTCCTTTCATTGGTAACCAAGTTTTTCGATAATCCAGCATTGTTGGATATCCATGCTTAATGATGACAAAAGAATCGCTCAAATGCATTCTAATTCAGGAAAAGAAAGAGTCCGTAGTCACTTTTTTTGTCCGGGTCAGGTTAAGTCCGGATCATGCATGAATCCTCTACTTCAATGGCGCCCTCCTTCATCATGAAGGGGGCGAAGAGTCCTCCGAGCTCCTTAAAAGGCGCCGGACGCTTCATGCACGATGCGGCCTCCAAGGACGGTCATCAGGATTCTCAGCTTGTCCAGATCGTTTTCGGGAAAGCTCAGGTAGTCCCCACCCAGCACCACCAGGTCGGCCAGCTTGCCTGCCTCGATGGAACCCAGTAGATCCTGCTCCCCGCTGTAACCAGCCGACCAGAGCGTGTACATGTAAAGAGCTTCTTGCTTGGTAATTCGCTCCTGGGGGTTGACCTGCCGGCCCTTGTCATCCAGTCGGGTGATCCACTTCATCATGTTGAAAAGAGGAGCCGAACTCCGTTCGTCAAAGGCGTCGGCTTCCGCTGCGGGCCGGATACCGGCATCAATCAACGATCTAACGGGCTGCATGGTGGTCACCTCGTCCATCCCATAGATGGACACCAGATCGTCGTTGTCGTAAAGGGCCTTGGCAAAAAGACTGGGAATCACATCCATTTCCTTGATTTTTTCGAAATGGTGCGGTTTCCACATGGCCCCATGGTCGATTCCGAAGTGACGGCCGACCAGGGATCTTTCCTGGTGGGCCTCCTCGAAGGCCTCCAGCAAAATGGTGTTGCTCATGTCCCCCGAACTGTGTAGACCGGAGATGGTCCAGCCGTAGCGGTTGCCCAGAATAATATTTCGGCGATCGCTGGTTGCGACATCTCCGGACTCTTCCCACTTGTTCTGGCCAAAGGGACCATAGGGATCTCCCTCGGGAGGATTGAGTTTGGCCTTGGAAGTACGGGAGGAGCCGGTCATCGAAGCACCATCCACCACCTGGACGGTGGCTCCGATGATCTTGAACATGTCATTCCCGAAATCGGTCAGGTTGCCCACCCTCTTCAGATAAGACTCCGGAGAGGAGTTCTGACGCAGAAACTCGTGGGAGATACGCACCCGGAGCGTTAATTCGTCCTCCATCCAGAGTTCGCGAAAGACCGAAATCGTCAAGCCGTTGGCCCGGCCCATGATGGTGGTCAAGCCCTGGGCATTGTGACGGCGAAATCTGGCCTTCTGAGGTTCCAGCAACGAATCGACCGTGGCCCAGGGCCTCAACTCGTAGACCACCACACCGCCTGCGCCGCCTCGCAACTGGCCGGTAGGCCGCCCCTGCTCGTCCTTGAGAATTCCGGGAGTATCCGGGGGAATCTGATTCAAGATGAGGCTGTTGGCCACCACCTGGTTGTTGAGAGCGCGAATGTAAAGGGGATTTTCGGGGGAGACCTGATCCAGAAGCGTCGCATTCAACTCCTGGACCACGACGATGTTGGTCGGCCCGCTCAGCGCCAGAAACTCACCCGGCTCGGCCTGCTCGACCCGCGCCCGCAGACCTTCAAGAGCATTTCCCAGCGTGTCGTATTCGATTTGAGCCGGCGGAAAGGCCGCTCCACTCCCTCGACGGGGACTGGTGATGAAAGAGGAATGCTGGTGAGTATCGATGAATCCGGGAGTGACGCTTCGCCCTCCCAGATCAACACGACGGGTGTCAGGTCCGGCCATCTCCAGAATCCGCCTGCTGTCGCCTACCGCCAAAATTTTCCCGTCGCGAACGGCCACCGCCTCGACGATGGTGAAGGCTTCATCCGCGGTCAGAACCTTTCCGTTGTACAGGACCAGGTCGGCATAGGCGACAACCTCCGGGGGCAGGTCCTGGGCCCGGACAGGGCCCAAGACGAAGGGGAGCAAGGCAATCATCAAACACATATGAAAAGGCTTTCTTCTCATGAGATACCTCCTGGGAAAATGGTCAGGGCTTCCCAACCCGGGTCCATAGACCCAAACAAAAAATCCCTGACTGGTGCACTGCCATTGGTTTCAATGCATGTAAAAAAAACAGGCAGGAATAAATTCGATGGATGTGATCGATCCATCCAGGCCCCGGGCATTCAGATCCCCCCCATCCATGGATTGGGAGCTCTGACTGAGATTCTCCAACTGGATGTCATGGTTGATGGCAATTTCCTGGGAGACCTCCAAGGTCAGCGTCACCAGCAGGCCCTGCCCGATTGCTTCAGTCGAGGAAACGTCCACACTGAGAATCTTTCGTTCGCCGTCCTCCCCATCCCGCAACTCCGTATTCAGCTCAGCACCTTCCGTTTTCAAGACACTCCCAAGAGCAGCGCCTTTGAATGAAAGTACGGCCGCAGGGAAGGCCATCTCGAAGGATACCGAACCCACCTGAGGGTCGTTCCGGGTCACCAGGGTGACGGGAATCTCTACCGGGTCGCCCGGAGCAAAGGTATCGACAACCACACCCAGGTCCAGGTTGACCCCAGGTTCACCCTGAGGACTCACGGATACCGTTGTGAGCATGAAAATAAGTGCCGGAAGAATTTCCTTCATGACTTCGGGTCCTCTATTCCTTTTCTTGAAGCATATCCGTCCTACGACCTGAAATCCAGTTTTATCCCAGCTCGTCCCGCCCCTCAATCCGCAGCGCCCAGATTTGACAAAAGTGCCCGGCCCGCCTTATATGTTGATTCCCGATTGGGGGTGCTGAACCCGATAATCAAGGAGTGTATTGAGATGAACCTAGATGAAATTAAGGAAAAAATTGCCCGGGCTTGCCGTATCATCGACATGGAGGGAATCACCCAGGATGGTCGAGGTCACATCTCGTACCTGCACCCTGACGGTGACAAGGTTCTTATCCCGGGCCACCTGCACGACTATGGGAAGGCCATAGCCGACGTCCAGGCGGAGGACATCGTCACCATGGACTTTGACGGCAACATTTTAGAGGGCAAGCACCCTGAACCGATGGGTGAATTTTACGTTTATGTGGAGGCTTTTCGGGCCCGAGAAGACGTCAAGAGTGTCGCCCATTTTCATCCTCCTTATGCCAACATCGTGGCCGCTTCCGGAACCAGCATCCTGCCAATCGCCCGTGATGGCTGTGTTTTTTATGACGGCGTTCCCGTTTACGAGGGATACCCGCTGTACGTTGGAAACCGGGAGATGGGCGAAGAGGTGGTTGCCGCGCTGGGCGACAAAAAGGCCATCCTTCACAAAGGGCATGGGGCCTTCGTGGTGGGTGGGAATGTCGAAGAGACCTTGTTCAGATCGGTCAGTCTCGAAAAAGCCGCCAGGACACAGGTCTATGCCGCCATTTTGGGTGAACTGTCTCCGATTCCGGTCGAATCCATGACTGACAGAGAAAAGCATCCGGATGACCACATTGTGGATGATTTTTTCGGGTACTATTCGGGCAAGATGGAGAAGCTGGAACGGCAGGCTCAAACTTGACGGAGTCAAGTTTGAGCGTTTCAGGTTTCACGTTTCAGGTTTAACGTCCCCAACTATCCGAATTATGGCTAGCCCAAAGGTTGTCTTCCTTCACGGCCTGAGCCGGAAGACGGTTGATCTCATCACCTCCTATGCACCCGAAGGATTCAATGTGGTGGTGATTGATGGAAAACAGTCCGAGCAAAACCAGATTGAAGCCGTCAAGGATGCCGTTTTCCTAATGGTTTACCGGGCTCAGCTGAGCGACCCGGTGCTTCAAGCGGCTACTCATCTACGCCTGGTCCAGCTTCTGGCAGCCGGATTCGACCGCATGAATCTCAAGCTAATGGGCGAACTAGGAATCCCCTGTGCTGCCAATGGAGGTGCCAATGCGTGGGCCGTGGCAGACCACACTGTGCTGCTGATGCTGGCTCTTTACCGGCGCCTGGTAGCGGCTGACCGGGCCGTTCGCGAGGGCCGCTGGAGGGCCCCCATTGACGGATTCAACACCTTCGAGATGGCCAACAAAACGGTGGGCATCCTGGGCATGGGCAACATTGGCCAGAAGGTGGTCCGGCGCCTCCAGGGCTTCGACGTCACCCTTCAATACTTTGACACCTATCCCCTGACCCGGGAAAAAGAGCAGGAACTCCGGGTTCAAAGAGTCTCGCTGGAAGAGCTCTTCCGGAACTCGGATATCATTACCTGCCATACGCCCTTGACCCCGGAGACCCGTCATGTCGTCAACCAGAAGAGCCTGGACCTGATGAAGACCACCGCCATTTTGATCAATACCAGCCGAGGATCGATCGTGGATGAAGCCGCCCTGGTCACGGCACTACAGGAGGGGCGGATTGCCGGTGCCGGCCTGGACGTGTTCGAGACGGAACCGGCCGACAAGGGAAATCCTCTCCTGGCGATGGACAACGTGGTCTTTACGGCTCACAACGCAGGCACCACCTTCGATACCTGGTGCCGCCGCGCTGAATTCAGCTATCGAAACATGCAGCGGGTGCTGGAAGGCCGGCTCCCTCAGGCCATCGTCCAGGAGTATTGACTTCATCAGGGCAACGGAAGTCATCATAAACTAGAATTCCCGGTCGAAAGGATTATCTCTATGAAAAAATCAAGGAGTCTTCTACACATTCTGTTTGGCGGATGGTGTGCCCTGGCCACCGGTGTTCCCGGTCTGGCCGCTGCCATGCCGCTGGATATGGACTGCAGCGCCTTCATCGGGGCCACCCGTATTGTGCGGGAAAAACCCGTGGGACCCCGGAGTTGCAGCATCATCAAGGAACCAGAACTGAAGAGCGCCTCGGGTGTCCCCTATCGACGTCTCCAGATTGGCATAAGCGGATCCATCGAGGGCTACACGGTCAAAGAGCGGCCCCGTCTGGAGATGCTGACCGATCTTCCTGAGTTTGCTCTGGCCCAGCGGGGGAATCCAGGGCCTTACTTTCACGGCATTGGCGATTACTACGCGGAGAAGGGAAGCGGCGTGACGCTGTTTCTTCCCAAATTCGGTGCAGACTGGAATGGAAAGCTCTTCGTCCTGGTTCACGGCATGAGTTCCTACAGTTCTGTGGGCGAACTTCAGCCCAGGAAACCGGGTCAGTACAATCCGCTGATGGGCGACGACTCGTTCGCCGGACTGATTCTTGACAAGGGCTATGCCGTTGCCTTCACCAGTCGGCCGGCAGCGCGCCATGAGAACGGTGCCAGCGAAACGGTCACCCTGACCGACGGCACGGTCCTGAATGGAAAGAGTTTTGGCTATCATGCCGGTTTGATTCGAGACTGGACTGAAATCTCCGAAAACCTCATCCGGGCGGAACTGGGTCGCGCGCCCGTCAGAACCTACTTCTACGGAAAATCGGCTGGAGCCAGCCTGGGTCGACTCTTCAACTATGCTCCTGAGGCCAACTATTTTGCCAACCAGGAGCGTGTCTTCGACGGCTTCCTGGATGACGATGCCGGTGGAGGGTGGTACATGCCGACCATTGAGTTCGTCCGCCGGGACCTTCCTGACGGCACCTTCCGCATGGAAGAGGATACCCAGGATCACCTGGTGTTCGATGAGGCCCACAGAAACGCCTTCGCTCCCCAGATTGATGCCGTCCACCAGGCCTACGTGGGGGCCGATTT
This sequence comes from Acidobacteriota bacterium, assembly GCA_029942065.1. Taxonomy (GTDB): domain Bacteria; phylum Acidobacteriota; class UBA6911; order RPQK01; family JADFOI01; genus JAPYTY01. The sequence continues at coordinate 5,993 of JAPYTY010000035.1, forward strand.
CGTGGCGGGCGACTATCTCTCGAACAAACGCAAGAATGCGCGCCTGCTCCAGGAGAAGGGCCTGGGAGCCATGGCAAGAACCTACGAAATCGTGGGGCTCAGCCACGGCGATGCCGGCAATGTCTGGCCCGACGAGCGCTGGGTTCAAAATCTGGATCTCAGTGGAATCTTCGATTCACTGGTTGACGTACTGGACCAGTGGTCGGAAAAAGGAATCGCACCGGGACCCACCCGATCCGACGACTACCATCTGGGTGACGCCGACCAGGATGGACGACTGGAGAACTCGGCCGTGGAGTTACCTGAGATCGCCTGCCCCACCGGAATTTATTACGAATTTCCTCCGGGAGTCTCGAGACCCGGCAGCACCGGCTTCGCCCCGTACCTCGAGACCCCTCACTTCCCGATCAATGCCGATACAACTCCTCTTCGGGCCAGGGACCGGGTCCGGAACAGTCTGGGCCGACCCGACTTCAAGGAAGAGTGGCTCGAGCCCCTGGACAGCCGGGGCCGGCCGCTGGACATGAATCACAACCACGTCCGGGACACCCGGGAATCGGTCGAACAGGCCTGGAGAAGGCGTGCGGTAGAAGGTGAACCATACGGCGCACTGGGTCCCGATCAAAGGCTGACTCATGCCCGGTATGTGGCCTGCGTGGCCAGCGTGGCCTCGAAATTATTCGAGCAGAAATTCCTGAGCGGCACCGCTGTGGTGCACTACATCAAGGAGGCCATGGAATCGGAGGTCGGGAAGAGTCGGTAAATTCGAAGCAGAAGGTTCTAATTTACCGGTTTCAAGTTTCAGGTTTAACGTTTCACGTGGGTTCAAGCCGTCACCTCTAAACTTGAAAGGTGAAACCTGAAACGTGAAACCTGAAACGCATACTTGACGGCAGTCAAGAATGCACCTATTCCGCCCTTCCGGCATGGGTCTTCCCCCACTGGGCCCGGACTGACTTCAGCGTGTCTCCTTCACCCACGGCAACCCGGGTGCCCTTTAACTTCTCCTCCAATCGGCCGTACTCGCCGGCAGCGGCAAGCTCCGCCTCCTCGGCCAGCTCCTCCGGCCAGACCCCCATCGGGTAGCCATGCCAGGGCTCCTGGGGAGTGAGCTCAGGGAGACCCAGCTCTTCCCAGATTGCTCGCGCCTGCTCCATGTATTCCTTCTTAGGAAGGGAGAGGGGAGGAAAATCAGCTTTACGAGTGGCATCGATCAACAGAGAGGATTCTTCATGGTCGTAGTCACTGGTGGGATGGTTCACCACCATACCGATGGGTGTCGCTCCAAACGGCCTGTTCCCTACGATTTCAGTATCCTTGTGGGGTTGGGAGCGATGGGTAATGGCCCAGATGACAGCTAACGGGTCGGCCGGATTGACGTCTTCATCCACCGTCACTATAAATTTTCCGACTCGATCTCCGTAATCAAGCACGGCATGCATGGCCTCCCAGGGCTCCTGTCGATTTTGTTTTTTCATGCGCAGGACCACGTAAGGCCGCAGGTTGACCAGCGGTTCCGTCAAAGAAACCTCCAGGACACTTGAGAAGCCCTTGTTCTGGAGGTAGCGGTGGATGAGGGTAGACATCCCCATGGCTTTGATCTTGGAACTCTCACTGGGCGTAACCTGGCTGATGATCGAGACCCAGACGGGATCCTTCCTGTGGGTGACACAGGTAAGCTCAAGAACCGGGCTCAGAGTCCTCGGATCGATCACGCCCATCGACTCTCCGAAGGGACCTTCTTCTTCCAGGTAAGAGGTGGGAATGATTCCTTCAAAGACCACCTCGGAGGTGGCTGGAACCTCTAAATCCACGGTCTGACACTTGACCAGCTGAACCGGCTCACCCACCAATCCACCGGCCAGGCTCATTTCATCCATCGAGGGAGGCACTTTTTGACAGGCTGCATAGGAAACCGAGGGCACCGCTCCCACGGCCACCGCCACTTCCAGCGGCCTTCCCAGCTTCCGGCATTTTTCCCAGTGTTGGGAAAGATCCTGAGGAGTGCCTATCATGAGACCACTCAAGCCGGGACCCCGGATCAAACCCCGATAGTTGCCCATATTTCTGGCACCCGTTTCAGGGTCCTTGGTGATCCAGTGTCCCGCCGTGATGTAGGGACCGTTGTCAAATCCCGGGGTGGAAATAGGCACGGGAAACTCATTGAATCCTCCATGAGCCAGAAGATCCGAGCCGCTGTGAATCTCCTCGGTGACCGGACCGTCGCTCACGATCACCGGTTCCACGGGATGATCCACAGCCTCCTTCCATCGGTCGATCATCTCATCGGGCTTGCATTGCACCCCCAGACAATAAATGTCAGCCGAACCTGCCAGTCCGCCCACTAACACGGAACCTTGATACTTCCTTTTTTTGGAATCCGTGACGTTCTCGAAAAGAAAGGCCTTTCGATCCTTTTCCTCCAATCCCCTGAACTGCCATCGGACCAGGGGTTGAAGCTCGGTATCCTTATTGATCTCCCGGTCGATACGATAGAGCTTGTCGGCGGCATCGAGGGCTTGAATGAACTCTCTGAGGTCTTGGTAATACGGCTTGCTTGATTTCATAACCTGCAGGATATTTGCTCCCCAAGAAGATGGCAAGGGGGAGGGGTGCTGACCGGCTGACCCCTGACCCCTGACCGGCGGACAAGAGGAATCAAGAATTCGGAATCCAGAATGAACAGTCCGGAGTGTGGGAGGCGCCTCGGACGCTGGTCTTCGACCAGCGCGTTTCACGTTTCAGGTTTAACGTTTCACGAAAAGAAGAACGGAGGCTCACGCCGATTCCGGAGAGCCGCTACAACGTCCTTGCTGTGGGCGCACTCAGTGCGCCCCTACGACAACACAACTGCACAATAGCACGAACGCACGAGTCTCAGAACGCCCCGCTCACCTCGTGAACCACCTCGCCTCCGAGAACGGTCATCAGCACCCGGAGTTTGTCCAAATCCTCTTCGGGAAAGGTCAGATAGTCGCCGCCCAGCACCACCAGGTCAGCTAGCTTACCCGGTTCGATGGAACCCAGGATGTCCTGCTCCCCGCTGTAGGCGGCGGCCCAAAGGGTGTACATATAAAGGGCTTCTTCCCGACTGGCTTTTTCATTGGGATCCAGCTGCCGCCCCTTGTCGTCTCGCCGGGTGATCCACCTCTGGATGTTGTAAAGAGGTGCCGCATAACGACCACGGGCATCGGCTTCCGCCACCGGCCTGATACCCGCCTCGATCAGGGACTTGACCGGCTGCATCTTGTAAAGGGCATCCATGCCATACATGTGAACCAGATTGTCGTTGTTGTAAAGGGCTTTGGAGTAAAGACTGGGAATCACGTCCATCTCCTTGATTTTTTCATAGTGCCGGGGCTCCAACATCATGCCGTGATCGATTCCAAAGTGGCGACCGACCAAAGACCTCTCCCGATGTGCCTCTTCAAAGACCTCCAGCAAAAGAGTGTTGCTCAAATCACCGCTGCTGTGCAGCGAGGAGACCGACCACCCGTAACGATTGGCCAGGATGATGCTTTGACGGTCACTGGTGGCCAAATCGCCGCTTTCTTCCCACTTGTTCATGCCGAAAGGTCCGTAGGGATCCCCCGGGACCATGTTGATCTTGGCTTGAGAGGTGGCCGCCGAACCGTTTCCTGCAGTGCCGTCCACCACCTGGACCGAGGTCCCGATGATTTTGAACATGTCGTTGCCAACATCGGTCAGGTTACCCAGCCTCTTCAAGTAGGCCTCGGCAAAGCCATTCTGGCGCAAGAAATGGTGAGCCACACGAACTCTGATGGTCAGTTCATCCATTGTCATGAGATCCCTGAAGACCGTCACCGACAGCCCGCCGGCTCGCCCCATCAAAGTAGTCAATCCCATCTCATTGTGGCGTCGGAAGGTATCTTTTTGAGCTTCCAGCAAAGACTCCACCTCCGGCCAGGGCGCCAGTTCGAAGGTGGGTACCCCGGCGGCGGCTCCTCTGAGCTGGCCTGTCATCTGACCTTGTTCGTCTCTTACAATCCCCGGAACCTCGGCTGGAACTCGCTTCAAAACGAGGCTGTTGGCCGCAATCTGATCGTTCGAAGCTTCGATCCAGAGCATATTGTCAGGAGCAATTTCATCGAGAAGAGTCACGTTCAACTCCTGGGTCACGATGTCGTTGCTGGGTCCGCTCAGCGCAATGACCTCGCCAGGCTGGACCGCTTGCACCCTGGCCCGCAACCCCTCGAGAGCTCCTTCAAGGGTGTCGTAATTGATCTCTACTCCATCACTGCCCCCGGTCCCTGGAGGGCGGGTCACCCAGGCGGAATGCAGGTGGGTATCCATGAACCCGGGCACCACGCTGCGGCCTTCCAGATCAACTCGTCTGGTTTGAGGACCTGCCATGGCCTGGATCCGGGCATTGCTTCCTGCGGCCAGAAATTTGCCGTCTCGAATGGCCACGGCCTCAACAATCGTGAACTGCTCATCGACCGTCAGAATCTTGCCGTTGTAAAAAACCAGATCCGCATAGGCGATGACCTCCTCAGGCAGATCCTGGGCAACCTGAGCCTGCAGGTTAGCCGTGAACACAAGAACCAGACACAAGAAAAAACAGAATCGACGAGTCTTCATAACAGCTCCCTCCGGTGGTTTTATTAGAACCTTGACCATACAGCGTTTGTACACGAAAGGCCGTGAAAAAACCGAACTCCCGTTCTCCACGCGGAGCGTGAGCGACGCGTTTCTCCACTTCGAGCGTCAGCGAGGAGTTTCTCTGCGTGCAAAGCACGCTTCTCCTGGCTCCAAGCTCCTACCGCTCATACACAACCCTGCCTCCCACAATCGTCAGCGTCACCTCCAGTTCGGAGATCTGATCCTCGGGCACGCTCATGTAGTCGCCATCGAGCACCACCAGATCCGCCAGCTTCCCTGATTCAATGCTGCCCAGCTTCCTCTCGTCTCCCACATAAGCCGCCGCCCAAATGGTCTTCATGCGCAGGGCATCCTGGCGGGAAACCTTCTGCTCTCTTCCCCAGATTCGGTCCGATCCGTCAACACATCGGCAGACGGCTTTCTCCACCGTCCACAGGGGTTTGCCCAGCGCCTCGTCGCCCATGTCGGCTTCCACGGTGGGCCGGATTCCAAGTTCCAGGTACTTCTTGAGCGGCAACATCTGGTTGACATAATCGGCCCCGAAAACTTCCTGATAGACAGAGGACCCTTCGCCGTGCAGGTCACTGAAGACATTTTTCAGACTGCTGCTGGGGATCACTCCCAGCTGCTTGACCCGGACGATATCCCTGTCATCGATTTCCATCATGTGGTCCATCGTGAACCGTTGATTGGAGCTTTTGGTAATGGGGTTCTGCTGAGCTTCCTCGATCAGATCCAGAATGGCGCGAACCGCGATATTGCCTTTGATATGGCTGTTGGGAGTACTCCACCCGTACTGCAGCGCTTCCAGAATCTCTCTGCGCCTTTGCGGCCAGCTTGCCAGCTCATCTGCGTTAGCCGGAATCTTGGTGGTCCAGTGATCCATGGCTCCATCTGATCCCGGCACCGCCATGCCGCCCCCCGCCCCCGCAATGCGGAGCCAATCATCCCCGATATCACTGAGGTTTCCGGTATTGGGAAAATCCACGGGCCCGGGAAAGCCCACCCGCCAGCGGACGGTCAACTCATCCTCGAGCCAGATCTCCCGCAGCGAATTGAATTGATCGACGGTGATACGGGTCACGGCCATAGTCAATCCCCAGCTGTTGACCAGGGTCATGGTCTTTTTATGCCAGAAGAGAGCCTTCTCAGCCGGGATGGCATCGATGACATGCTCTCCCAGCAATCGGGCGGCCCGATCCGAAATCATGGCCCCGCCATCCGCAGGCATACCAGGCGTATCGGAGGGAAGGGCGGCCCATTCCAGGGCCTTCGTGTTGAGGGCCACCGGCCTTAGCTGGGCAGCAGCCACCACCACCACCGGGTTGTCGGGAGACACCAAATCGAGCTGACGAAGTGTCACAGTGCCGACGATCCCGGCATTGCGGGCCGGAACTCGAACCAACTCACCTGGATTGGCGGCCTCTGCGGCCCGCTTGATGTCCCGCAAGGCTTCATCGGAATCCTTCCAGAGCAGGCCCAGCAACTCCACCTTTCCCTCCCACTGGACCTGATTTTCCTCCAGCAGCATGTGGCGAAACACATAGTCGCCCAGATGGTAGTGGGTATCCAGAAGACCGGGCACCACCGTGTTTCCTCCCAGATCGATGATCCGGGTCTCGGGTCCCGTCATTCTCAAAATCCTGGCATCATCAGCCACCGCCAGGAAGCGCCCATCTCGAATCGCTACGGCCTGGGCAGTGGAAAACTCTTCATCTACCGTCAGGACCTTGCCGTTGAAGAGGATAATTTCCGGATAGGCCAGAACCTCCGAAGGCAGTTCCTCCAGGGATGCCACAGGCCGAGGACTCTGGGCATATCCACTATAGGAAGCAAGGACAAAAACCCATACCCAAAACTGTCGAGACGATTTTCTGCTCATAAGACTCCTCCACACTCGGAAACCAGGGGGATGATTTGAATGGCTGATAGTGTTTCCCATCCCGGGCTGGTTTGCAACTCCGGAAGGGGTGCGAGGGGAGTGGTTCTGGGTAGGGCGCACAGACATAGCCACTTACTTCTTAGCCCTGAAAGGGCGGTTTCGAATAGCCTGGGGCGTGAGCCCCAGGT
>JAPYTY010000036.1 GCA_029942065.1 Acidobacteriota bacterium
CTCATAGGGAGGGTAAACAATCTGTCCCGACTCGCCGTCGAATTCCGGAATCCAGTCTTCCCGCAGGAGTTCGTCCGGGTCCCCGTACTTGGCTGCGACTCGTCGTACCTCCGGATCATCCAGCACCGTTAATCGGCCGCGGTCCACCAGTTTCTTTCCGTCCACCTCGAAGTTGACGTGGTCAAAGAAATTCATGTCCCGGTGGTTGGAGGGTAGCGAGGGAGTCTCATCGGAAACCCGGTTGAAGCGATCCGTTCCGAAGGCCATATGAAGCATGCCCGAGCGCCTGCGAATGGGGCCGGCGGGACCCACCTTGGGATTGGTGCCGAGCGCGATTTCCTCCATCCAACCGATTCCGGGTCCGGGATAGTAGCCGGGAAACTGGATATTCCTGAAACGCTCCAGTGCCGACTTGATATTCTCCCCTGCCGCTCCGCCACCTTCCACACGAACTACCTGTCCGCCTTCCACGTACAGCCGCACGGTGGGAATATACCCGGCCTGCCGGGTCACCATGACGCCACGGGCATCGGGACTGGCGGTGAGATAGGGCTCGGTGTCGGGGTGAACTTCGTGGGCAATGGGCCGATCCAGCGAAAGCTCGCCGTAGGTGGCCATCCCCCGGGTCTCCTTGAAACGCTCGCGATTGGTGTTGTCGAGGCTGAAGGTAAGATCGGTCCCCAGGGGATCGGTCACGTGAATCGTTTTGCCATGGATGTATTGCTGCCAGGTCTTGACGGCGATCAATTCCAGCAACTCATCCGGATAGCTCACTGCCGCGGAAGCCAGCTGTTCGGCTCTGGTCCAGTCGATGCTGGCCGAGCGAACCCTCAATTCGGTGCCCACCTGGCCGTAGTGGGTTCCTCGAGCCTGAAAACCCAGCCAGCTGGGGACCACCCGGTTGATCACTCCGCGAAAACCCAGATAGTTGGTGGGATCGAAATTCTCGTAGTCGAGCTCCTCACGGCCCAGCCGATTCACGATGCTGGACATGTCCCTGACCAGCACATCGGTAGTGACGCCCATCTCCTCGGCCGCCACCGAAATAGCCTGAACCACCAGGGGTTCGATTCGACTAGCGACGATCAGCAGTTTTTCACCGTCCTTCAGTCCCAGACCATACTGGGCGCCGACTAGCCAGCTAAAGGGCCGACGCACCAGAATCCGTGCATTGGGAAGAACTTGCTCCAGCTCGGTGACCCGGTAACGTTTGAGGGCCCGTGGTGCGGACAGATCTGAGGCCTGGGCAGCCAGCTCACCCATCAGGAGCCCGGTCATGAGGGCCAAAACAGCGATCACGGTAAATTTCTTTTGCATTACATCCCCTTCCAAAGAGTTTATCCGGGCCAACCTTGTCGCAGCCTACCCCTCAAATTCGCGACTTAGCCAGCTTGAATTTTGGGCCCTATTCTACCAAGCTTGCCGAGTACCTGAAAGTGGAATTTGTTACCTCGGGATCAAAGATTCACAGCCTGAGGCCTCTCCCTACTTCCGGAAGGCCACTCACAGAGCGGCCGCTACAACGGACTAGCCAATTTTTTCGGCCTGGGGCTGCTTTCCCGAAAGCACGAAGGCACGAAAGCACAAACGCACGATGTCCTCATCTCTCTCCAATGGCGGGAATCCACTCCTCCTCGAGCAGGTCTTCCACCGACCCCAGTTGCTCGGCCAGATTCCGGACTTCTTCGTCCCCCAGGGCCGTCAGGTGCCCGAGATCAACGATAATGCGCGGCCCTCCCGCATTGATCAAAGCAAAGAACAGGGACAGGGGCAGAGGCCTGGGCCTCTCCGAGGGGGACCCGAGCAGCACCGAGACCACTCCCGAGCGTTGAGCAGCTGCATAGTGAGACCACATTCCAGGAGAAAATCCGTCCACTTCTCCGGTCATCGGAGTCACCCTGGGGTGGACACCGAAGCTGACGTCCATAACGCCTCCACGGGCCGTTGCCCGGTTGACCGCTTCCCGGGTTCGTGCGGTTCCCTCGACCTGGACCACCTCCCCGGAACCCAGATGAATCTCCGTGCGCGGCACTCTTCCCGTCAAAAAATTTGAAGTGACAATGATTCCCTCGACACTCCCGGACTCGGGGACCAGGCGATATCGGATGTTGGTGGGAAAGACCGACCACCGGATCCCGGCATCGGCTCGAACCACCTGATAATCAAAAATAAGGCTGGTCCCCTGATTACTGGAGAGAATCACGGTGCTCTCCTGTAACAGTTCGTCCTCCACCCTCCGCCCTATAAGCTCGAGCAGTTCCCGAGGATAGGTAGCCCAGCCTGAGGTCAACAGCTCCGGAATGGCGACCACACCTACCCAGCGGGTGCGTACCTTCTCCAGCCAGGCATCCAGTTCCTCTCCCTCCACAAAGAGTCCGGGCAAATTAAAATAGGCGGGTGCCAGGACGACATCGGCCTCAGCCGCGGCCCTTTTCAGATCTTCTGACAGGGTCCTTTCCATCACCTGTTCGAGCAGGGCCAGCGGTTCCGTTTCCCCTTCCGGAACGCCCGCCCTCATGACGGCCACCTGCGAGCCGGATCCCACCAACGCCTCCTGGAGTCCCGACACCACCAGATCGGGGACCGAATCATCGGTGATGATCAGCACCTGTTCCGCGGGTTGAATCCGGGCGACATCTCGAACCAGTATCTCCAGCGCCGGCAAAAGAGCCTCGCTCCGAGTGACGGGTTGAAGCTCCGGAGTTCTCGCTTCGGGCAAGGTTCCAGGCAAAACCGTGCACTGTACGGTCAGAAGCTCCGTTCCTCCCAGCGACTCCGCCAGGCGGACCACTTCGGGGTCTGCCAGGGCCAGGGGATAGCCCTGACGAATGATCTCCTGGTCATCGGCCCAGACCGAGGGGAAATAGATCTGAAAAAAAGTGGACCGGGATCGATCTTCTCCCCAGAAGCCCAGCCGCATGGCGCCAGCTCTTCCCACGCTGGAGAGCTGATTATGAATCGAGGCGGAACCGGAGAGCCGCTGCTGATGTCTCACCGACCGGGGATGAACCGACCAGGCTGCGATTTGAAGCCGAAGGCCATTCTCCTGATCCAGTTTCAGCAGCTCTCCAAACTCGCCGCCGCCCTCTACCGAGGCCAGGCGCGCCTCCTCGACCGTCAGTTTGAGCAAGGGCAAAAACCCGGTTGAAACCGAATGACTCACGATCGATCCCCGGGCATCATCGCCGGCCGCCACTTCCACGCTGGCATTGTAGGGGAAGGCCAGAAGGCCGGAGGCAGGGGATCTGTTCACGGATCCCGGGCTGAAGGAGAGGTCGGTACCGGCCGGATCGGTGATCCGAATCTGGCGGGCACCCTCAAGCGGTTGAGATATTTTTTCAGCCAGCAAATCTATGATTTCTTCGGGATAGTGGGCTCCGGGAGCCGCCAGGAGTTCCGGGACGGCCGTCACGGAAACGAACCGCAGCTGCCCACTCTGCAACTGGCCGGAAATCAAGGGCTCCTTCAAAAATTCAGGATTGAGGTAAGCTAGGGCAACCACGGCGTCGGCAGCGGCCAGCTGATCCCAGGTCTCCGGCGGCCACCAGTTTCTCCAGTGCTGTTCCCGAAGCAAGGCTCCGGCACCGGATGCCTGCGGCGAGGGAAGAGTATGGATGTGAACCTGGGCCTCCTTCTCCCGGACCGCAGTCTCAAAAACCTGCAACAGCAGAGGATTGATACTGGAATCAGATACGATCAAAACCGTCTCTCCGGCCTGGACGGAAGCCACCTCACCGATCACCTTTCGAGCGGCAAGAAGTAGAGGTTCGGGTCCAAACACCGGTTTCAGTGTGATGGGCTGAAGATAGGCGGGCAGCTGATAGCCGCCCGGCATGGTGGGACCCTGTGCCCGCACCAGTGGGGAGAGGGTCAAGCCGAGCAGGCACCCCACCACAGGGATGAACAAGACCCTTGAGATCCTGACACATTGAAGCAAAAAGGACCGCTCTCGACCTGCCATGCGGGGGGAATTTTACAACTTCTCGCTTCCAGGATACAATCCCAAAAAGTGGCATTTTAACAATAGATTAAGGAGACTTTTAAAAGATGGGTGATCAATATCCACAACTGAAGGCAGCGGCGGTCCAGTCCGCACCCGTACTGCTGGACCGGGAGGCGACCGTGGCCAAGGCTTGCCGGCTGATCGAAGAGGCCGGCGATCATGGAGCACAGGTGATCGGTTTTCCCGAGTGTTACATCCCGGGTCATCCCTACTGGTACGACTTCTATGTAGCCACCGACCCGATCTGCACCACCTTTAATGTCGAGCTCTTCAAGAATTCGGTGGTGGTTCCCGGTCCTGCCACCGAGGAACTGGGACGGGCGGCTCGTCGCGCCCACGCCTGGGTGGTGATGGGTATTGCCGAGAAGGATCCGGGCAGTTTTGGTTCGATTTACAATACTCAGCTTTTCTTCAATCCCGACGGGACCCTGGTGGGCAAGCATCGGAAACTGGTCCCCACCATCTGGGAGCGACTCATCCACACCAGCGGAGATGGAAGTACGCTGCAGACCTACCCGACTCCCTTCGGGGGTCTTTCGGGCCTGATCTGTGGGGAAAACATCAACAGCCTGGCTCGAACCACCCTGCTGCTGGAAGGGGAGGTCGTCCATGTGGCCAGCTGGCCCGCCTTTGCGACCAAGGGATACGAGCGCCAGTTCCACACCATGGATGTCCGCATGCGCTACTACGCCTTCGAGGGGCGTATCTTTGTCATCTCCTCCTGCTCGGTCTGGACCGAGGAGATGAAGGATGTGCTTGAACTCGACAAGAAGGCCAGGTCCAGTTTCATCGGGGAGGGAGGCCACTCCGGTATTCTCGATCCCATCGGAGACTACATTGTCGGTCCCGAGGACGAGGGAGAAACCATCCTGTATGCAGATCTCGACCTGGAGGAGGTGACCCGAGGCAAGCTGACCCACGACGTGACGGGTCACTACCAGCGTTTCGATATTTTCTCGCTCAAGGTCAACCGTCAGGCCTATGAAAAAAAGCCCATCGGTGCGAGTCCCCAGCAACCCCACATCCCCCTCCCCGAGGACGAGGAGAGCCCCGTCCAGGAGGGCGTGCTGATTGAAGACCAGGAGCTGGCCGAGAGTTAGCGTGGGCGCCGGACCGGGCGCGGGTCTTCGACCCGCGCGTTCCAGGTTCCACGTTTCAGTTCGGCACGATCTTGCAGCCTGTTGTAAGGGCGCACAGTTCAAAGTGTTTCAAATCTCAGGTAATCCAGGATGGGTTGAGTCGGGGCGCACGGCCGTGCGCCCTGTCCTTATTCAGGATCAGAGAGAGTCCTGCCAGCAAAGGCTCGGGTGATCAGTACAACCAGCGAACCGATGCCCCACAGCAGCAGGGTGTAGACTACTCCCACCACGCCATGGGCCAGCATATGAGGGCCCGGCTTCCCCGACCGTGTAATAGGTATCCACTCCGCCGAAGTCGTCGATTCCAATCCCCAGGATGACAAAAAGGGCACTGGAAAAACCGAGACACAGGGCAATGGCCAGCATATCCCGGAAGCTTCCCCTCGCCCGAGCCGCAATCACGGCATAGACCAGCATGAGGACCGGCAACAGCACCGTGAGGCTGTCCCAGGAAGTAGGTTGATCAACCATATCTGGTGTTTCTCTTTTGGCCCCCTACCTGATGCTTTGATAGAGAGTACTTTCAAATCTCCCGACCGGTCAATCCGCGCCCATCGGGCCCGCTTTCAACTGCACCTGTTCCACTCCTGCTGCAATGAGCTCCCACTGAAGCCGCATCTGGTCCCGGACTGACATGGCCTCCAGACCAAACTCGGCCGCCTCCCGTAGTATCGCCCTGCCCACCTTCCCTCCCCTGCCTATCCCTGCTTTCCATCCCTCGATTCGCTCCTTCCAGCGTAAGGCTTCCGGATCGGGAGGACCCAGAGTTTTCCCGACCCCCGGGAGAAGGAACAGGGGCATCTCCGATACCAGCGTCAAGGGGTCTCCTCCCAGGGAGCGGATGGCTTCCATGGAACTGGGCCGGAACTTGCCGGCCGTCGATTCATCCTGGCGGTCCAGAAAGTACCGGGCCATGGCCTGCCAACCAGGACGGGTACAAAAACCCTTCTCGAGGCGCCGAAAACCCTTTTCTCCCTGACGGTCGACATCGTGAAGCCGATACCCCATTTCCTTGACAGCCTGCCGGCACACCGATTTCAGATGCTGGCAGCGAGAGGCCCAGGCCGGCTCGATCAGAAACCAGGGACCGCCCGCAAAGGCTATTCCATGCAGGGAAACATGCAGCTGGAACGGGTGATCCGCTGTTTTCCACCACTGGACTATGCCCCGGTTCTCGGGCCTGGCCTCGAGGTCCTCCGGGTCTCGAGGAAACCCGAACTCCATATCATCACCCGGCAGTTCCCGCTTGAAGTGGGTGAGATACCCGAGCAGGTCGATGGCCTCGTCTCGGTCGGTATACCACTGCCGATTCTCCTCCTCTCCGTCGGGATTGGCATGGGGAACGATCCACCACTGATAACTTTTCAGAAGGGGCACCTCGGGAGCCAGGTGGGCCAGATAACCCACCAGGTGACTCAAAAATCGGGGCCCCACCGGCTCGTCCGCATGGCACCCCGCGATCAGGCTCACCCGACACCTGCCACGTCCGAAACGGTGGGCCAGCAGGGGTCTGCCTTGCCTTGTGTAGCCGATGATTTCCCCGTCGGGGCGGAAAGTTGCCGGCACCGCGATGATGTCCTCGAAAAGTTCCTTCATGGCCTGAAAAAGGATATGCTAGTAGCCTGGATGATGCATAGTCCAGGCTAGGAGACAATGCCTTATGAGAATCGCTGGAATTCAGTACGCCTGTGTGGAATCCAAGCAGGATAACATCAAGAAAGCCGAGGAACTGGTCCAATCGGCGGTGGATAGCTGCCAACCGCAGCTGGTCTGCCTGCAGGAGCTCTTCGCCACCACCTACTTCCCGAGCCGGATGGACTATGACTTCTTTGGGCTTGCTGAAAGCATTCCCGGTCCCACCACGGATCGAATGGCGGCCCTTGCCAGGAAACATGGCATTTATATTATTGCGCCGATCTACGAGGAGGCCGAGCCCAATCTTTTCTTTAACAGCGCGCCACTGATCTCACCGGACGGCAAGATCCTGGGGGTCTACCGCAAGATTCACATCCCCCTCTTCGATTACACCCTGGAGGACGAAAGCAACGGAGAAAAAAGGCACATCTCCTCCTATGAAAAATTCTATTACACGGGTGGGAGCGAAGTCCCCATCTTCGACACCGAAATCGGCAAGATCGGGGTTCTCATCTGCTGGGACAACGAGTTTCCCGAACTGTGGAGGCTGATGGAGATGAAAGGGGTCGAACTGGTCGTCTCTCCCTACGCCATGTCCAGGCCGACCGGCGAGTTTTACCGGGAACAGTGGCTCTTTGAAGCCCGCTGCTGCGCCTATTACTCCTCGACCTATGTCATGAAGGTCAATCGAATCGGGCCGGAAGGCGACATGGTGTATCGAGGAAGAAGCCTGGTAGTGGATCCCACCGGCCAGTTGGTTGCAGGTCCTGCCAGTGAAGAAAACGACGACATCGTCTGGGCCGATCTGGATCTGCAAAAGGTCAAAGAGCTGCGAAACAGAAGACCCCGACTCATGAACCGACGCCCTGAAGTGTACAAGGAACTGGCCCAACCGCTGGCAGGGGCCTCCACCATTTTTCGGGGCCAGATCACCCCCCACGGCGAACCCGGGTGAGTCAGTGTGAGAAGCACGCCCGAAGGATCTTCCCAGAATCCAGCAAGTTCAACTCTATCTTGGGTTTTGGGCGTTTTTCATTGAAATCCCCTTCTCCATTAGGTAACATTAATTGGCCCTTTCGAGGGCATCTTATCCGGTGTAAACAAGGAACAGTTACCCCGCCTGCTACAGGCTCATAAACGGGAAGATACATGCTTTTTCGGAGAAAAACTGCTGCTTTTGGCTTCATCATTGCCTCGTTCATTGTCTTTTTTTTGGCTTCAACCCCGGTTCAGGCAGAGAGCAAGCTGAATTTTCCGCGGTTATCCGCTGAAGCGAGTACCTTCACAGGAATCGCCATCGTGAATCCATCCGCGACCGATGCCGTGGTCACATTCACGGCCTATGGAGCCGACGGCCTGCCGGTGCCCGGAGCTCTTACCCCGGATCCTGTAACCATCAAGGCCGGTGAACAGCTTCCTCCCAAGCTCACCTCGGATTTATTTGGCACGGACCTTGATCCGGAAATCGTCGGCTGGTTTCAGGCGACCAGTCCCACCAACGATCTGGTTGGATTTTTTCTCTTTTTGAATTTTCCGACCACGGTATTTGATGGGGCCGATGTACCCACCTCCTTTGACAAGCTGGTATTTCCCCAGGTCCGGATCGACTCGGATTACACGACAGAGCTCAATATCATCAATCCCAATGCCACCGAGGCAGTACTGGAACTGAAACTGCTGGGGGGCGCCTCCACCGCTACCCGGTCCCAGTCGATCCCCGCCATGGGTGCGGTCCGCCTGGATGTGCAGGACTTTTTTGGCATCGCCACCCCCAGCGCTTCGGATCAGTACGTCTCGGTGACTTCCGATGTGAAGGTCGCCGGCTTTGAATTCGTGAGGGCTCCCACCGGAGACCTGGTGGGACTGGGTGCTCGCGATGGCGATGAAAAGCTTTCCCAGATGTATTTCCCCCAGGTCGCAGTCTTTGGAGGCTTCGAGACCAGCCTGGGTGTGGTCAACAATGGGAGTTCTTCCGTCATTTTGGACATTGATTTCTTCGATCCTTCTGGAGTGCTGGTGGCCGACGCAACGGCACCTCTCAACCCTGGAAGCATTCTGGTCGAGGACCTGGCCGCACTGCTTTCCCTGACCGGCACGGAACTGTTGCAGGGATGGCTCAAGGTGGAGTCGACGCTTCCGGCCATCACAGGATTTCTGACCTACGCCATCCCAGAGGCCGGATCAGCCGCCACGGTCACTCCCGATCGGGTGGGACTCAGCGAGGTGCTCTTTTCCCACCTGGCAACCGGCGAGGGCTTTTTCACCGGAGTGGCCCTGCTGAATCCGGGACAGCTGGCAGCCAACGTCCGGATCATGGCCATGGAAGAAACGGGATCGGCTGTCATTTTAGGATCCACCAACACGCTTCTCCGGCCGGGGGAACGGATCAGCAAGCTGATCACGGAACTGGCTGAAGACGCCGGGGATAAAGTCAAAGGTTTTATTTTTGTCCGAAGCGACCTTCCTATTTACACCTCCTCTCTTTTTGGATCGGCTACCGTCCTGGCCAACATTCCTCCACAACTCTCACCGGAGGGCTTTGCTCCGGATGCAGGACTCGCTCCTGTTACCGTCACGCCGCCCGTGGCGGTCGTGCAGCCCAGTGCCTCACAGGCCTTTCAGGTCACGGGCATCACGGGAGAGGTAACCTGGCTGGTGAACGATGTCGACGGCGGCAACTCCACGGTCGGGACGATTGATGCTGCCGGCCAGTACAACGCGCCCACCCAGGTGCCGCTGCCCCGGGTGGTCACGGTCTCTGCGCAAGGAGGACTTCAAAAAGGGGGATCATCGGTCGACGTCCTGGAAAAAGAACAGATCTTCACTTCCACCGAATTCGTGGTCCAGTCGGTGGCTTATCTGGGATCTCTCCAGAACCTCTACACGGCCGAACTCGCCATCCTCAGTTCCTCGGAAGAGGGCTCTTCTCCGCAGGCAACCAATCCCTCTCAGACATCGAACAACAGCGAGATCTTCGAGATCGTTTCCGGGAATGTCCGCACTTCAATCAAGAATTTCGACGACGAGAAGATCACCAAGATCATCCCTTTCACGGCCACCAACGGCACCGAATTCCTACTGATGGCGGCACAGACCTCCGGCAAGGTCATCCGGCTGGATCCGGTGACCAAAACAGCGGTGGACATCGCGACGGGACTCGATGCACCCACCTCTCTGGTCATCGATACCAACGGCGGAAACCTGCTGGTGGCCGAGCAGAGCCAGGTGACGATTATTTCCAAGGAACTTCTCGAAACCGGCCTGGCGGCCCGACTTCCCGGCACATCGGGACCACAGGCGGTCACCTTCCTCCTGGGCGGGGATGGGTTGGCTCGTGACCGCTGTACCGGGGATATCTACACGACCGACGCCGTGGATGGACTTCGCCGCTTCAACGTGGAGACCCAGCAGGTCAGCACTATATTCCCCGACCTCCAGGGGCCGGGACAAATGCTGGCACTCTATCGCACCGGGATCAGCTGTCCCCACTCCTTCCAGTTGCTCGTGGTGGAAGCCGGGGCAAGCCGATTGACCCTACTGACGCCCGCCCAGGATCTGCTGGTTCCCTGGGCCCCTAACATCGATTCCACCGACGTGTCCTTTCTCCCGGGAGGCACCTCTTTTGCCGGCACCTCGGCCATCCTGCTGTCGGAACTCCTTGACGCGGCGGAACCTCAGGCGGGGGAAGGCGGATCCACGCTTTCCTTGTTCGGCGTACCCGGCCTCTACGGCGATCCGGACAACGAGGCCTTCGGCGACGACACGATACCGATCCTTTTTGCAGACACCAACCTGGAAGCGTGCGCCCAGACCACTTTGAGCCTGAGTGCCACTCAGTTCGTGACTCGGGGAGCGGCCAAGACGGTAACCAACATGGAATGTGAGAACAAGCAGATCACCCTCCTGGAGGGGCTGGAATTCTTTACAGAACTCACCGATTTCGCTGCCCAGGACAATCTGATCAACGCAGACGCTTCCCTGGCCCCGCTGGCCAAGCTGACCAGGTTGGATCTGAGCAATAACAAATTCGGCAGCACGAGACTGACCACCGTCCCCGGGTTGGTGGGACTCACGGAACTCGATCTGTGCGCTCAACTCTTCCCGACCCCGTTTGGTGACGTTCCCGGAATCACGACCCTGGGCTTTGTGGAAAGTTTGGTGAATCTGGAGACCCTCCGCCTGTGCGATAACGCTGTCGACGATCTGACCTCCTTGACCGGTCTGGTTGAACTGCAGACCCTGGTTCTGTTTAACAATAATATTTCTGACCTGTCGCCCCTGGTCGCCAATACAGGCCTGGGAACCGGGGATACCCTTGATATCAAAGGACAAAGTAATCTGGATACCGGCGACTGTGCCGACATTGCCACACTGACCGGCCGGGGAGTGACCGTCGACCACGACCTGACCTGTCCCTAAGTCCATAATTTTGAGTCCTGGGCCTGCCTCCGCCAGGCCCAGGACTCAAGGTTTCGCTATTTCGCTGAAACTCCAGGATCGACGCACCCACTCACCTTGCCCGGCAAACAGGAGGAGGCCCCATGGAATTCGTCCATGTCAGCGCCGTCACCCTGGCCGTTCGGGAGATGTACCGTTCGGTGGATTTCTACCAGCGTATTGGCCTGGAGCTCTCCTCGGGCGGCCCGAGGGCCGCTTTCACCACTTTTCGCATCGGGAAAGAAGAATTTCTCAATTTGATGACAGCCCCGGCTTCGGTAAACTGGTGGGGCCGGATCATCGTGCGAGTTCGGGGAGTCGATGCCCTGTACCGGGCCTTGAAGCAAAAAGGGCTCCACCCGGAGGCTCCACGGGACGGAGAATGGGGAGAGGAGCGTTATTTTCACATTCTAGCCCGGACTATGCATAGGTTCTCGTCACGAAGCGCCGCAAGCGCCGGGCTGACAAGGCGCGCGACCGAGGCCCCCGGAAGCGTACTATCCGGTACGCTGAGGAGGCCGACGGATCGCAACACAGTCAGGACGGATGATGGCGGCGATGCAGTAGAGAATTCATGCATAATACGGGCTTAATCCTGACCATCACGAACTGAGTTTCGCCGAGCCGCTGACATGAGCAAACAGTACGACGCAATCATCATCGGGACCGGGCAGTCGGGACCCGCCCTGGCGGCACGACTGGCCAAAGAGGGCATGAAAGTCGCCATCATCGAACGCAAACTATTCGGCGGCACCTGTGTCAACACCGGCTGCATCCCTACCAAAACCCTGGTCTCCAGTGCTCGTGCGGCCCATGTCGCCCGGCGTGGGGATGAGTTCGGCTTCACACATGACGGCTCCGTGACCGTGGATATGAAGCGGGTCAAGGAACGAAAGGACGGGGGTGGCCGCCTGTATGGGCGTAACCGGTCCGGTGAAACAGGCCTACCTGCATCAGGTCATCCCTTCCGACCACCGGGCCACAGTCATCTCCTTTAACTCCATGATGGGAAACGGGGGAAGCGTGGCCTCTCAGGTAG